>JBFLJZ010000150.1:0-3516 GCA_040882925.1 Desulfuromonadales bacterium | reverse complement strand
TGTCGCATTTGCGGCAGGGGCTTTCTTATGCACAGGTTTGCTTAGCCACCAAGTCACTAAGACGCGAAGAAGATCGACGCGAATGAGGCTTTATGCGGATTGGTCATTGTCTTTGTGCCTTTGAGTCTTCGTGGAGATAAAGTCTTTTTAAGAAAAGAGCCCGGCTGGATGTTCCAGCCGGGCATTGCAGTGAGGCAAATTTCTGCAGCTTTGTTGTCTAGAAGCGGTAACCAACACTTGCGTAACCGTAATAGGACGAGCCGCTTTCGTCGCCGTAGACGTAATCTTCGTCGGCGTCGAAGTCGCTGTAGGTGACGCTGGCCGAGGTGAAGAGGCGGTCCGTGAAGTTGTAGGTCCCGCCCAGGGTCAGGTCGATCCTGGTGTACTCGAGCTCCGAGTAGTCTTCGACCAGCCCGATCCGGTTCTCCCAACCATTGCTGCCAACAACCTGTGGGGTCGGCGAATCAGGGTTGTAGAAGCCGACCAAAGGCCCCGCAGTGGGATCGAAAGGTGCGGTCAGGCTGATGCCGTCCATGCCGCTTTCGGCATAGTTGTAGGTTGCGCCAAAATTCAGCGACAGCTTCTCGCTGGCCTGGTAATCGGCACTTACGGAAAGGGTGTGTACTTCGGAATCATAGTCGATGTCGTCGCATGTAGAACCATACTGGCTCTGAAGTTCGCCCGCTCAGCCATGGTACCAGCCGACACACATCTGGTTCTCCGTTTTCTGCTTGTCGAAGTTGTACGCCATGGTCAAGTTGAGATCGTTGACCGGTGCCCACCAGACGTTGACGCCCGGAGAGATGACGTCTTTTTCATAGGTATTGAAGTTCAGATCGTTCTCTTCGTGGCGGTAGCGGGCATAAACGGTGACCGAATAGCTCGCTGATGGAGTCCAGGTGGTCGATGCCTTGACCTCGTGGACGTCCTCGGGCAGGTTGGTCGCTTCCGCTTCACGCAAGGCGTAGTAGTAAGGCTCGTACCAGCGTTTCGGCGGGGTGTCAGCCGGCCATACGAAGCTTTCATCAATGGGCCCTTTGTTGCCATGCGGGTTCTGGAACTGGTCATCGATGTTCTGGTAGGTGTAGCTGACTCGGCCGTTCAGCCTGTTGCTCGGGCGGAAACGGACCGAGGCCTTCAAGGTGTGAGTTTCGGTGTCGATCGCTTCATCATAATCACGGTCGATGTCTTCGTACTCGTAACCGAGACGCAGGCTGGTCTTGCTGTTCAAGCGATACACGGCGTTGCCGCCGACAGTGGTGATTTCACGTGCTTCCTCGGACTCGTATTCAGTCCGCTCGGCGGTCGCCGGGACGTCGGTGCCGTTGGCGTAGGTGAAGAAGATCGAATTGTCGTCCGCTTCGATCTCTTCGTAGCGGCCGTAACCGGTCAGGCGCCAGCTGCCGAGACGGGTCGAAGCCCGCAGGTTGTAAGAATCATAGTCGGTGGACAGCTGGTTGTCCTGCAGGGTGCGCCCGACCTCGTCCTGTTTGTTGCTTTCGATGTTGGCGTGGATGTAGCCGGCGCTGATCGTCGAACTTTTCGACAGGTCGTAACGCGCCTTCAGGGTGTGGCTGTCCTTCTCCGAATCCGGTGTGGACGAGTAGGGGATTTCGCCGTTCTGCTGATCATAGAGCAGGCGGGCTCTGGCGAAGTCGGCCGTTGGCAGACCATCGACAGGCTTGGCGGCCAACAGGTAATCGCGGGTCATGTCCGCTGAATCATCGTCGAAATCGCGAGTCAGATACTCGTAATCGACGGTCAGCATGCCGAATTTGCCGGTCGCACCGATGGTGATATCCTTGGTCGTCTCATCGATTTTTTTCGAAGAGCCCTCGATGTGGCAGGCCGAGCAGTGGCTCATGCCGAAGACCTGCTCGATACCTTCACGCTCTTCCTGGCGGTAGCCGGTTTTCAGGGTCACGTTCGGCAGGTCCGGAATCACCACCTCGCCTTCCGCCTCGAGCTCCTTGTGAATGATGAAGAAGTCCTGGCCGGGAACCAGGTCTTCACTGTAGATAGCCGGGTTGGCGCTTTCAGGCGGACCGGCACTTGTCTGTCCATCGGTCTTCATGGTGGCGCGCATATAATCGAGCTGGTCATGGGACAGCCAGTGCCTGAACTCCTGGTAGCTGGCATCGAAACGGAAGATGCGGCTGGCATCGACATCCAGGTCGAAATTCATCACGTCATCGTCCCAGCGTTCGGCTTCGAGGTCGAGATGCGTGCCCCCTTGGCTGCCGTTCAGTTTCGCTCTGAAGAAGGGGTTGACCCCGTCATCATCGCGGATCGATGAGTATTCGTTGACTTTGTTGACTTCATCGTCAACCGACATGCCGGCAGCTCCCACTTCGACGGAGCTGGAGAAGCCCGTCCCGTCTTCGGCAAGTAATGCAGAAGGGGCCAGGAGTGCCAGCAGGGCGGCGACCAGAAGCCATATGTGTGCGTGCTTCATTGATAGCCTCCTTGATTATCGTGTGAGAGAGCCGCCGGCGCTGGGCCAACGGTCCGGGTTCGGTGCGCCCTGGCTGGGCAGGTCGCTGCCGTGGTGCGATGAGTGGCAGGCCGTGCATCGGCTCAGGAAAGCTTTCTGCCAACCTTCTTCGCCGTGTGGGTTTGTAAAAGTGATCTCAGGATCAGTCATTACAGAACCACCCGGGCCGTCCGGTACATTCGTGCCTACCGGTTGACCGGCGCGCAGCGCATGGAAATGCCCTTCATGGCACTGCAGGCAGAGGAACGGCTCGTTCTGCTGCAGCAGGTTGTCGGCCACCGTACCGTGCGGGTCGTGACAGATGGTGCAGTCTTCTGCCACCGGAGCATGTTCGAAGACGAACGGTCCCTGGTAGCGGGAGTGGCAGTCGAGGCAGAGGTCATTGGTCCGCTCTTCGGTCACCAGGCCTTCGGCCGCATGCGGGTTGTGACAGTCGCCGCAGTTCATCTTGCCTTCCTTGATCGGATGATGGGACGGGAAGTTGGCCTTGGCCATCTGCTCCTGGTGACAGGTGTAGCAGAGCTCCGGGTCCTGCTGCTTGAGGGCGGTTTTGCCGCCGGCGTGGACCGAGTGACAGTCAGTGCAGCCGACGTCGGTCAGCGCGTGCTCGCTGTGGGTCCAGTCCATCAGCTTGCCTTCGGTGTGACACTTGGCGCAGATTGCCGCCGATTCTTCGGGCAGAAGCTCACCAAATTTGAGAATCTGGTCGCCGTCCGACTCGATATGCAGGCTGCCGCCGCCATGGCAGGCTTCGCACCCCCCGGTGCCGCCCATATACTCGAACTCGGCCAGGCGCGAGTGAACCCCTGCGCCCATCCCTTCGTGACACTCCAGGCAGGTCTCTGACCCGACTGCAGTGGCGCCATCTATGACTGGTAACGTCAACTGCTTCTCCCTGATTGCCCCGGTGGCGCATGCCCCCAGGAACAGTAACAGGGGAAGGAGTTTGACCAGCCAGGACGCCCTGGATAGTGATACCTTCCTGTGCATGATTTCTCCTTTCCGTGCTGAATGCCTCAATA
>JBFLJZ010000149.1:0-8736 GCA_040882925.1 Desulfuromonadales bacterium | reverse complement strand
TTTTTGCTGCTGTCTATTGCTAACGCCTGGGCGCAGAGGATCACCGTCGATGACGCCTGGATTCGCAGCATTCCGCCGTCCGCAACAACTACGGCCGCTTTTATGATAATCCACAACACCGATTCTGACGATGCCGTCCTGATATCAGCGGACTGTGATATCGCAGAGACCGCCCAGATCCACACCATGGAGCAGGTCGGCGAAATCATGAAAATGAAGGAGGTCAGCGAACTCCGTATTCCTGCCAACGGGCAGGCGGTCCTCGCTCCGAAAGGCTATCACATCATGCTGATCGGCCTTGTCAGGCCGATTCAACAGGGAGAGACGATCCCGCTTTCGCTGAACTTTTCCGGCAGGGCAACGGTAGCGGTCGATGCCGTCGTCAAAAAATGGGCATCGATGGCCCCCATGTCCCACCATTGATTCGGCAAGGGCGTGCTGGAGGGCCATGAATGAAGAGAAACCTGCTGATAAAACTGACGTTGGCCGGAATCGGCATCTGCTTGCTGATTATCGTGGGATCTTTTTTTATCGATCCACCCAAAATGACCGAACCCGATCCCGCAGAGCTTTTCAACCCGAGCGGCAACTTCACCCTCACCGGGACCAGTGGCGAGCCGTTCCAACTTCAGGATCTCAGGGGGAAGATCGTCCTGCTGTTTTTTGGTTACACCTCCTGCCCTGACGCCTGTCCAAGCACCCTGGCCAAACTCCAGCGTGCATTCAACCTGCTGCGCAAAGAGCAGATTGAGCAGGTGCGAACGGTGTTCATTTCCGTCGATCCGGCGCGGGACAACCCCAGATTATTGCAGGAATATGTTGAATATTTCGGCGTCAATGCAATCGGACTGACCGGAACCAAGGCGGACATCGACAACGTCGTGAAAGCCTATCACGCGCATTACATGATCATTCCGAGCCAAACCAGCACATGGTACTCGATCAATCACACGACCACCGTCTTTCTCCACGGTAAACAGGGCAAGGTCCGCTACCGGTTCCTCTACGAGGAAACCCCGGAGCAGTTGGCGGAGGCGATAAAAAAGTATCTCTGAAAAAGAAGCTTTTTGCGAACTTCGCAAAGGAGGTAAAGAGTCCTCGTTTCATTGCAGGCTGCAGTTGACACTCTTCGCAAAAGCCTGGCAAATAATAAACGGCCGCCCGGATCAATCCCGAAGAGGAAACATCTTGTCGTCTTTAATGTCTCAATCAATAAAACGCCCTTTCGTCCCGGAAGTCGTTAAAACTTGAGAGAGTGTGATTTGGTTCACATTCTTTCCAATTTAATCCTTATAAATTAAAGCCATCTTGGCTATCAATGTGCCTCTTTCCACTCAGGGCGTTTTATCCTGCAGCACATGAAAGACCCGATTTAATGATCGGTTTCATCGATCTTGGGCATTCGTCACGAAATTCAAACTGATCCTTATCGAAAATCAAACGCAAGAGGGAAAAAATTTTAACTCCTCACTCTTGTAGATTGAGCGGAAGACGTTACAATAGTTTGGCAGGAAATGGAGAGAAGAATGAAACCACACTTTATCTGCAGAATTTTGTTGTCCACTTGCTTTTTCGTCATAATGCCATTATTAGCTTTCGCTGTGCCTGAGTCGCCCGATACCCTGGGAACCATCACCAGCACAAAAAGCATGGCGCTCCTGGAGCCAGGCACGTTACTCCTGCTTGCATTGGGTGGCGGCGGCATGCTCTATTTAAACAAGCGAAAATCAAAAAGTTAACCAAACAACTCAAGCCGATCAGACAAATGGTTTGTTGCTCTCATTTGAACAGTAGTACCTGGTGTGCTTTCAAGCCCCAGCGACGCGGTTGGGGCTTTTCTACAAATCCTGCAATCTAAGAATGGCACTTCTCCAATCTCAACCCTGCTTGAGTCACCGAATGCTGGCATAAAAAAATGCCCTGTCTTAATACCTTCAACCTGACACAGTCGATATACTTAAAGATGGGCGTTGTCAACGCTACCAATCAAAGCGTGCCGGTTCGTTGTACGAAAACTCGCTCTGCCCAAAAAAGAGCAATCAGATAATCTTCTTGCCCCTGAGGTCTTTTGCCACTTCCTCCACATATTTCTCAATCATTTTATCAATGCTACCTTCCACAGCGGTTTCATACTGGGCCGACCATATCAGCTGTTCTGTTTTCAAGTCGTACATAACTGATTCGACCGTCACGATCACACGCTCGGTGGTTGTGGTTGGGACATAAGCAAAAGCCAGCGGATGACCGTAATAATTCCCCCAACTGCCGTAGTGGCGGGGACGATTGTAGCGCCCATAACCGCCGTAATAAGGGCCCGGCAAATACACGGGATCGTACACAGGTGTCGTCACAGTCTCCTTGCGTTGCCCGATAAGCCTTGTCAACACAACGGCATCACACCCGCGCTCAGCCATATTTTTGGCAAGAGCTTCTTTGTTGATCTCTTTGGAAAAGGTGATATCTCTATAGCTGGCCTCAGACGACACCCCTTCACGGAAAAATTCATTACTGAAGGCATCTTCAAATATCCGTCGATTCATCTCGTCCTTGGAAATCCCGACTACATAAACTTTCCCGATCGGCCCCTTGAAATCAGAACTTGTCCAGGAGCTCGCCATGTCAGTGCCGGAGCAGGCAGCTAGTATGAAGCCAATTAAAATGAATGCTGAATTTCGCAGAATTAAAACCATCGCGTTGTCCACCTTTTCTTGAAGTTTCTCGAACAGGTCAAATTTAAAGTTATTTTTGGCCGCTTTCAGATCTTACGAAAGAGTCCTTAGTTTTGCCGTTCCTCATAGGCGCTTCTATCGTTTCTAACTCAGGGCAGCTCGCTTCTCTGGAATCAGCTACTGAAAAAACCCTTAGCTTGGCACGAAGTGTTGATCATAGTCAGTATGTTCCCTGAGGGCTTTTTCCTCAAGAGTAATCCGTTGACGCAAAACAAACAGGTTGGCAATTGAAAATATCACCAGAGTTAAGGGCGCACGGGCCAGCAGTGGCAGAATGAAGAACTCGAGAGTCACCACCAGATAGTTCGGATGTCTGAAATACCGATATGGCCCGCGGCGGACAACCTTGTCACCGGGGACAAGAATGATCCTGGTATTCCAGTATTCCTTCAGACTCACGACACACCAGTAGCGCACCAGCTGCAGGAGCAGAACAGCTGCTAGGCATGCCAAGGTCAAGGTGTCCAAAGCAATAAACCAGGGATAGGACTCAACGATCAGACAGACCATGAACAAAAGGTGCATCCAGAAAATCACGCGATAGGATTCAGGAAAAAACTCCCGGGCACCTCGCTGGAAGAGTATCCGGCGATTTTTCGCTGCGAGTCGCAACTCAAATAGTCGTTCGACAATCAGCAGTGAGAACACCCACAAAAGAGACATAAATTACACTTTTATCAGCATTAATTCGGCCGAAAATCCAGGGCCGAAGGCAAGCAGGAGACCATAACCCTGTGTGCTTGAGGCTTTAGAGCTGAGCCAATTTTCAAGCACGACCAGGACTGACACCGAGGAGATATTCCCTTGCCGGTTAAGCAGCTCTTCACTGAGATGCAAATCCTTATCCCGCACACCAAGAGCTTCGCTGACAGCATCCAGCACCTTGGCTCCCCCCGGATGTGCGATATAGTATTGCAAATCCTCTCTTGCCAACCCGTGATCGGATAAGAATCTGTCCACCATTCCCGGCAGCTCTTTTTTGATCAGCATTGGCAGGCGTGGTGAAAGCACTAATTCCATCCCATGATCGCTGAATTTCCATCCCATGATGTCATAGCTGTCAGGGAAAAGTTGTGAGCGTGCTGCAACAATTTCAGGGCCAGGTCCGCCGGCTTCATCTCCGGCAACCAAAACCGCAGCCGCACCATCGGAAAAAAGTGATGTGCCAACCAGGTTCTTTTTGCTCAGGTCCTCAACAACCAGGGTCAGACTGCAACACTCAAGTGCAGTCAGTAAAACCTTCGCCCTTGGATGGGCGAGACAATAATCCCGGGCGCGAGAGAGTCCCGCTGCACCGCCGGCACAGCCAAGCCCCCAGATCGGCAAGCGCGAGGTTTGAACGGAAAAATTCAATTCGTTTATCAGTCGGGCATCCAGAGAGGGAGTCGCATGCCCGGTTGAATTAACGTAGATGAGGTGGGCAACTTGTGAAGCATTGATATCAGATGATCCTAAAACTTGTTCGCACGCCTGACGTAAAAGGCTCATCCCTTGTTCTACGAAGACCTGGTTGCGCTCTTCCAGGGATCTGGGCTGTAAATACCAATCGAGAGGCATGACCAGATATCGCTGGGCAATCCGCGAGTTGTCGAAAACAGTCATCAACCTGTCGAGCTCGGGTATCTTGCCGGCAAAAATGGTCCTCACAGCTTGTTTTGCCTGTTGTTGTGAAACACGGTGTGTTGGAAAGGCGTGAGCGGCCCCTAGAATCCGTGGCACATGACCTCCTATTGCAGAGAAAAAAATTTTCTAGACCATAAAAAATACCACAAAATGCAGATCGATATGATTGGTACTGCTATCACCAAGTGATTTGAATGCGTTAAATGTTGACATCAACTGCTAGCAGCAGGTCAATTCGTTACAAGGTGGAATCGTACGACAAGGATAACCGATTGATCGAAGGCCCCGCCCTGGAGAATCTGGTCCTCGACCCTGACTGACCGTTTAGCTTGTGTTGTCATCGGTGCAACGGCAACCGGAGATCATACAACCGGCTTTGCCCGGCTCACCGGCAGACGTCTCATGACCATCACCATCAGTCCGGCGAAGATCAGGCTGATCCCGGTAAAGGCCTGTATGTTGAGCTGTTCGCCGAGCACCATGATACCCAGGGTGGCTGCGGTCATCGGTTCAGCGAGCGACAGGGTGACCGCCGTCGATACCTGAACCGTCTGCAAACCACGCGCAAAGAGCCAGTAGGAAAGCGCCATCGTCGCCAGGCCCAGGTGCAGCACCACACCGATCGAACGGGGTTGCAGTAGCCAGTCGAGATCGCAGCTGACCAGCACGGGCAGGAGCAGGACTGCCCCGATACAAACCACCAGGGCCATCACTGCATTCGGCGCGTGTTGATCCAGCAATCCCTTGATCATCAAGGTATAGGCGGCGTAAGCGGCTCCGGCACCGACCGCCAGAAGGATACCGATCGGATCAATCGCGATATCGCCACCACTCAAACTGAGCAGGCTGCAGCCAACAATCGCCAGGAACGTTGCAACCGTCCAGCGCCTGCTGAGTTTTTCGCCACGAAAAACCCGGCCGAGAAACCCGCCGATCACCGGAGCGCTGCCGATACCGACAATCGTGCCAACGGCCACGCCGGTTTTGGCCACAGCGGCAAAGAAGCAGAGCTGGTAGCTTGCGGTAAAGACCCCGGCCATAGCAAGCGGCAACCAGTTCCACTCGCCCGGTCGACCCAGTTCCCGCCGATAGAGCGCCAGCCCTAAAAGAGCAATGCCCCCGATCAAAAGGCGCAAGGCACCGATCACCTTGGGGTCAAAGCCGCTCGGCGCAAAAGCCTGGGCGGTACCGGTCGTCCCCCAGAGCACTGCAGCTCCCAGGACAAACCATGCTCCCGCTATCGACCTTTCTCTAGTCATGAACGCTCCTCTGTTCGCCTTCCGCCGCGGCTTCTTGGCGACCTAGCGCTGCACCGGTTGGCCAGCACAAATACAACAGGGCGAGGAGCCGGCCGAACAGATAGGCCAGCGCCGCGGCCGTCACCCCCGGCAGGGCAGAGTACAGGACAAGCAGGGCCAGGACAACAAAAATTCCGACTGCTTCAATGGCCGTTGCCACAGTCACCGGCAGGGTCATACCGTTATTGATCAAGATCGCCCTTTGGTAGCCGATTGCGACCGTCAAGGCCGGGAACAGAGCCATGATCTGCAACGGCGGAATCGCCAGCTGCACGAGTGCGTCAGGCAACCCGGAGACCGTCGCATACCAGAAAACATTCAACGGTGTGAAAGCGATCAGGGATAAGCTACCGCCAAGGCCGACAGCGAGGTACAGGGCGAAGCGACGGACCACAGCACGATTCGTCTCGTCATCCTTTAATGTGGCAATTGCAACTTCCGGAAAGGAAAGGCCCAGGGCACGAAATACGAATGTCAGCGCATAGAGGACCGGCATGATCGCCAGGGACTCGAGCGGTCTGTTGCCATGACCGAGAAAAAAGGTCACCACCGGGTGTACGCTCAGGCCGATCAGCGGTGTCATGGCCAGTGGCAGGTAGAAGCGTCCGAGGGCAGCATAAGACGGCATGCTGGCGTGAACATCTTTTTCGCGCAACGATTCAGCAATCGCCTGTCTGGCCAACCAGCGCGTCGACAGCGCCTCGAGCAGCACGCCGGCGCTGAGAGCGCCGGCACCCAGGCTCGCACCCGCAAGGTCACTGAAAGACCAGAGCAGGCCGGCTGTAATCGACATGCCTAACAGTCGCGTTGTGGTGCCAACGGCCACTCTGCCCGGCTGGTGGTGAGCGATCAAGACCCCCTGGTAGAAACGACGCATGCCGATCGCCGCCGGCCATGGCAGCAGCAGCCACATCGCCTGACGCACATGAGCGGCAACATCAGCCGTCAGACCCAGCAGAGTCGATGTCAACGGGTTGAAGACCGGCGGCAACAACAGGAACACAAGCAGCGAAGTGACGGCACCGCACAGCAGAATCGAGAACACTCTCAGGCGCAGGTAATCTGCGCGTGCCCTGGCCAGACGTGTTGACGCACTGAGAAGCATGATCACCGGAGCCTCGGTGATCAGGCCAAACGCGTATGCAATCCCGTACGCTGCCAGGTTGACAGCGCTCTCCCCCATCCGGGCAATCACAGCAGCCAGGAAGGGGCCTTCGATGGCCATCATCAACCAGGTCAAAGCCAGTGGCCACCAGAGGCGGAACATTGTTTTCAGGGTTGTTTGTCGAGTCATCTTGATACAGAAAAAAAGGTCCCGCTTTCTCATGCGCCGGTGACCGGGGTCCGATCGTCCCCATCACAACAAAGGGACAGCCCCCGTTCGGGGACAGTCCCTTATACACGCTTCTGACGGGGTTGTCCCCCTTTTCGTGCTGCACATCTCTGCTCACGAGACAGATCCCTTTAAGGGCGGCCCGCGAAATCAGACTGACTTGGACTTCATGCCGAGCATCTGCCTCAAGGCATGCTGGGCAATGCTCGGGTTCTCCTTGAGACGTCGCTTTGAATAAGGCAGCCAGGACTTGCCGAATGGCACGTAAACACGTAACCGGTGTCCGTCCTTGACCAGCAGGTCACGCAGTTCCTGGTCAACACCCAGCAGCATCTGGAATTCATAATCGTCGCGTTGCAAGCGATACTTGCGGATCAACTGCAATGATTCGAAGATCAGTTTTTCATCGTGGGTGGCAATGCCAACGTAAGCGCCTTTTTCAAACATCATATCCAGACAACAGACAAAACTGCGGTTGATGATCGTCATGTCCTTGTAGGCTATTTCCCGGGGTTCGTTATAAATCCCCTTGCACAGGCGAAAATGCAGCAGGCCGTCACTCAAGGCTTCAATGTCATCGAGTGTGCGACGCAGGTACGACTGCAGGACCACGCCGACATGTCCGGGGAAATCCTCGCGCAAGCGCCTGAAGAACTCGAGCGTGTCATCGGTACAGGGGTGATCCTCCATGTCGATGCGCACGAAGTTGTTCAACCCTGCAGCCAGTTCAACGATCTCACGGATATTGGCGAAAGCGAACTCCTTGTCGAGTTCCAGCCCCATCTGGGTCGGCTTCAGTGACAAGTTGGCGTCCAACTGTTCCCGGTCAATCCCTTTCAGGATTTCGAGACATTGTTCCTTGAAATAGGTTGCCTCATCCTTTTTCTTGATGAATTCGCCAAGGATATCGATGGTCGCCATCATGCCCTTGTGGTTGAGGTCCCTGGTGACTTCAACCGCATGCTTGAGTTCTTCACCCGCAATGTACCCCCTGGCAAAGATACCGACAATCGGTCCGGGTACATGCATGATCGTTTTTGAGACCAGGAAATTGAAAAGGGACATTCATGCCTCCGCAGATGAACAGTATTGATGTCGGCGGCGAAGCCGCCTGCAAGCATCGTTATTCAGCGTCCATGAAGGGATAGGCAAAATCCGATGGCGGATCAAAGGTTTCCTTGATCGTGCGCGGCGAGACCCAGCGGACCAGGTTCAGGTACGAGCCGGCCTTGTCATTGGTGCCGGACGCGCGGGCACCGCCAAACGGCTGCTGCCCGACCACCGCGCCGGTCGGCTTGTCATTGATATAGAAGTTGCCGGCGGCGTTCTCCAACTTGCTCAGTGCCAGGCTGACCGCACTCCTGTCGGTGGCAAACACGGCACCGGTCAAAGCATAGATCGAGGTCCGGTCACAGAGTTCGAGGGTCTCTTCATAGTTTTCGTCCTGGTAGACGTAAATCGTCATAACCGGGCCGAAGATCTCTTCTTCCATGGTTCGGAAGTGCGGATTGTCGGTCAGGATAACGGTTGGCTCGATGAAGTAGCCCTTGCTGTCGTCGTAATTACCGCCGGCAATAATTTCAGCATCATCGGCGGCCTTGGCGTAATCGATATACTCGGTGATCGTGGCGTATGCCGACTTGTCGATGACGGCGTTGAAAAAATTGGTGAAATCGTTGGTCGGGCCCATCTTGATTTTTGCCAGGTCGGCTTCCAGCTCACTGCGGACTTCGCCCCAGATTGACTGCGGGAT
>JBFLJZ010000020.1:0-4360 GCA_040882925.1 Desulfuromonadales bacterium | reverse complement strand
TCTTCGATGAACGGGTCAAGCTCTTCGATCACATACAGGGTCTCGAAGCGGGCGGCGAAATCACGGATCATTTGCCGTGGCAGCGGATAGACCAGGCCAAGTTTGAGCATATCCGCATCCGGGAAGACTTCTCGCGCATACTGATAAGCGACCCCCGATGTGATGATACCGACCTTGCCGTCACCGGCTTCGATGCGGTTGAACCCTTGTGAGCAGGCCCATTCAGACATGTCCTCGAGGCGCTTTTCGACGAACGGGTGTCTGATTCTGGCATTGCTGGGCAGCATGACAAACTTGTTCGGATCCTTGCCGAGACCGGTCTCGGGAAGCTCCGTAAGAGGCTCACCTAGCTCGACGACTGATTTTGAGTGTGAGATACGCGTCGTGCTGCGGACCAGGACCGGCGTATCGAACTTTTCACTGGCAGCGAAAGCCAGCCGCGTGAAATCCAGCGCTTCCTGGCTGTCAGCCGGCTCGAACATCGGCACCTTGGCAAACCGCGCATATTGACGGCTGTCCTGTTCGTCCTGCGAGGAGTGCATCTCGGGGTCGTCGGCGACGACCAGGACCAGCCCGCCGCGCACCCCGGTATAGGAAAAAGTGAAGAGCGGGTCCGCCGCCACATTGAGACCGACATGTTTCATCGTCACGATGGTGCGGGCGCCACCGATGCTGGCACCGATACCGACCTCCAGCGCAACCTTTTCATTCGGTGCCCAGGAGGCATCGATGCGCTCGTATTGCGTGATGTTCTCGAGTATTTCCGTGGATGGGGTCCCGGGATAAGCCGAGGCAACCGCCACTCCGGCTTCATAGGCAGCGCGGGCGAAGGCCTCGTTGCCGGACAAAACTGTTTTCTGCATAGCATAAACCTCTTAAAAACTTTGAGATAACACGCCCTTGAAAGAGCATGGACCTTGGCGCAAAAGGCGTCTGATCATAGCGGAGTTGAAGCTGCTTTGTCAACGCAATGACAGTGATGACATCTCGTCATGCAAGGCAAGCATCAACCCCTCGAGGATGCCGAAATCACTGGCGACCAAAAGTTCGGCTTGCAGCGTCCGCTGCAGGCCGAGAATGATCTCGAGGCCGGCAATGATCAGGTCGCCTCGGCCAGCTTCCATACCGGGCAAAGCTTCCCGTTCCCGGGGAGTCATCGGGCACAGGCGTTCGTACCACTCCAGCACTGATTGATATGACATGCGGTGATTATTCACCAGTGTCCAGTCATAGTCGGTCATCTGCATATCGAGTGCAGCCAGGGTTGTCACTGTGCCGGCAGTGCCGACCAGCTTCAGGCTTGCCAGATTCACGTCCATTGAGTGACAGACGCGCTCAAGCTCTTCATGAAGCAGGGCCAGCGCCTTTGAAATCTCTTCTTGCCGACCAATTGACGAAGCGCGGCCTTCGATCAGGTGGACCACACCCAAGGGGAAAGTCCTCGACCAGGTCAGCTTGCCGTGCAGGCACAGGATGAACTCGGTGCTGCCGCCGCCGATATCGAAAATCAGGGTGTGTGCAGGGACCGGATCGATTGCACTGACAACGCCCCTGGCGGTATAAACCGCCTCGGCTTCGCCGCTGATAATTTCAATTGGCAGCCCTGTCGTCTGACGCACCTGCAAGGCAAAATCCTCGCCGTTGACCGCCTGGCGGAAAGCTGCCGTGCCAACCGCCCTGATTTGCTGCACATGGTCTCTGCGGCATAGATCGGCAAACTCTTTAAACGCGCAGAGGGTCCTCTCCATCGCCTCAGCAGAAAGTCCGGTGCGTGGCGAAAAGTTTCCGGCCAGGCGGCAGATGCGGCGGTGATAATGCGCCGGGGACACCCTGCCGTCAACGACCCTGCCAATCAGCAGGCGCAGGGTGTTGCTGCCGGCGTCGATTGTTGCGGCCAGCATTATTTCCTGCCAACAACGGCTTTGGCGAGGTTGAATGTATGGTCGCCGATTTTTTCGAGGTTATGCAGCATATCGATAAAAATCAGCCCCGAGTTCACCGTGCATTCGCCAGTATTGAGCCGCTTGATGTGGTTGTTGCGCAATCTATCCTCCAGCTCGTCGATCGCATCTTCCAGACGCTGTGCCTCAGCATAGACTTCGACATCTTTTTCCTCGAGCGCTCTGACGATCCGGGCCAGGAAGTTCCTGGTCACCTCGGAGATTTCCGCAATCTCGTTCATGGCAATGGCAGAGAACGTGATTTTCTGGTCCAGCTTGCGTTGCGATAAAAGCCAGAGGTTTTCGCAATAGTCACCGACACGTTCGAGGTCATTGACCATGTGCATCATCGAGGCCACTTCCTGGGAAGATTCCTGGGTGATGGATGTCTGCGACAGGGCAACCAGGAAATTGGTGATTTCCTTCTGCAGAGCGTCTGTCAACACTTCCTTTTGTTCCAGTGCGGGGAGCCGTTTCAAGTCGTTGTCCTGGAGAAATGCCAAGGTTTCATCGACCATTTCCAGGGCAACCCGGGCCATACGCCGGGTTTCCGAGCGGGCCTGGGCCAGGGCGATCGGCGGCGTGTTCAGAACCCGGTTGTCCAGATACTTGAGATGGACTTCGACCTCTTTGTCACGCCCGCGGATAGCCATGGTACTGATTTTGGCCAACACGCCGATTAATGGCAGGAAGATAATCACGTTGACGATATTGAACAAGGTATGGGTATTCGCGATATGCCTGGCGATAAAAGGCTTGTCACCGATCTCGCCGCCCAGTCGAATTGCCTGTTCCTGGGTCTGGATGATAAAGTCGGCGTCACCGGGCGTTATCGAGGCCACAAACTTGGTGAAAAGCGTAAAGAAAAGCAGCATGTAGCAAACGCCGAAGGCATTGAAGAGGAAGTGTGCCAGCGCGGTACGGCGTGCGGCCAGGTTGGTGCCGATCGCGGCCAGGTTGGTGGTGATCGTTGTACCGATATTTTCGCCGAGGATCAGCGCGACGCTGGCTTCGAAGGTCAGGATGCCGGTTGACGCCAGGGCGATGGTGATACCGATTGTCGCAGTACTGCTCTGGATGACGATAGTCAGTATGGCGCCGATCAACACGCCGAGCAGGTGGTTGTCGCCAATGATCATGAAGAGTTGCCGGAACTCTTCGCTGGCCTTGAGCGGATCGAAGGCGGCTTTCATCACTGACAGACCGAAGAACAGCAGGCCGAAACCGAGCAGGATTTCCCCAGCATAGCTCCATTTCTTGTTTTTCGCGAACAGCTTGAAGCCCGCCCCGATGCCGATCGCCGGCAGGGCATAGTGGGTAATCTTGAAAGCAATCAACTGGGCGGTGATCGTGGTGCCGATGTTGGCGCCAAGGACAATACCGATCGACTGTACCAGTGACATCAGCCCGGCGTTGACAAAACCGACCACCATGACCGTCGTTGCACTAGACGACTGGATCATTGCCGTCACGGCAATCCCGACCAGGGTGCCGACGATACGGTTGTCGGTCAACCCGGCAAGAATTCTCCGCATCCGGCTGCCGGCAATTTTCTGTAATCCCTCCGACATGATTTTCATGCCGAACAGGAACAGCCCGAGACCACCGAGGAGGCCGAAGATCAGATTCTGGTTCATGAGCATTTGCAGCATGCATCGCTCCTGACGAGGCTCAGGCAAGACACGCCAAAGAAGAAGGTGGCATATATACTTGATTGATGAATATATTTCAATTGTTAAACAATGGACTCAATGGCTCCAGCGCCGGTTTCGAACTGCGTGACAGAACGGCAAGCCGAGCACGACGACGTTTGCACTCGGCAATCCAATTCGACATAAACGGGGAAAAGAAACGGCAAGACAAGAGAACTGGCTAGAAAAGAAGAGCTCATGGACAGCCACAGTGCTTGGCGACGAGCAGCGACTATATGCAAACGCTCACGGTGCGGCGCTCCATTGAGCATGTCCGCGTGGCGGGGCCACACTGCTGTGCTCTTTGTGTGATCGCCTGTGCAACATCGGCTCAGGATTTTTTCAACGACCAGATCAGCATATCGCGATATTCTTCATTGGCGTCCCGGACGCGCTGGCTGAAAACCCTGACGATGTTGTTGACCAGTTTCAGGCCCAGAGCGGCCTCCTCGTCACAGAGTTTTTCCAGAGATTTTTTGCTCAGGCTGATCAGCTCGGCATCCTCGGCGACGCGGGCCGTCGCCGCACGCGGCAGACCGTCAATGACCGCCATTTCGCCGAAAATGTCTTCCGGCCCAAGCACAATGAGCGTTTTCTCGTCACCCTCGGCAAACATTCTGGATATGCGTATCGTGCCCTTCTTGATCAGGAAAAGTGATTCCCCGGGCATATTCTCGATAAAAACGGTTGTCCCCTCCTCCATCTGCCGCATCTGACAAAACCCGGCGA
>JBFLJZ010000019.1:0-5017 GCA_040882925.1 Desulfuromonadales bacterium | reverse complement strand
TTGCCGCCGAAAGCTCCGACCGGCAGGCCGCCGCCGATAATCTTGCCGAGGCAGACCAGGTCGCCGCGTACGCCGAACCGCTCCTGAGCGCCGCCATAGGCAAGCCGGAAGCCGGTCATGACTTCGTCGATGATCAGGATGATCCCTTCGGCGTCGCAGAGTTGGCGCAACCCTTCGAGAAAGCCCGGCCTGGGTGCGACACAGCCCATGTTGCCGGCAACCGGCTCCAGGATGATGCAGGCGACCTCATCCTGGTTGGCCGAGACCATGCCCCTGACTTCCTCCAGGTCATTGTAGGTGGCAGTGAGGGTGTGCTTGGCAAAGTCAGCAGGTACGCCCGGGGATGTCGGCACGCCAAAGGTTGCCAGGCCGCTGCCGGCCTTGACCAGCAGCGAGTCGGCATGGCCATGGTAGCAGCCGTCAAACTTGATAATCTTGTCGCGTCCGGTATAGCCGCGGGCCAGGCGGATGGCGCTCATGGTCGCTTCGGTCCCTGACGATACCATGCGGACTTTTTCGATGTTCGGGTAGGCCGCGCAGACCATCTGGGCCAATTGGGTTTCGCGAGCGGTCGGCGCGCCGAAGGAGGCGCCGGTCGCTGCGGTTTGTTGAATGGCTTCAACGACCTTGGGGTGGCAATGGCCGAGGATCATCGGACCCCAGGAGCCGACGTAGTCGATATAGCCGTTGCCGTCTGCGTCGTAAATCTTCGATCCCGCGGCGCGGGCGATGAAGATCGGGTCGCAACCGACGGATTTGAATGCACGGACCGGGCTGTTGACGCCACCCGGAATGACCTGTTTGGCTTTGACAAAAAGTTCGGCGGACTGCTGGTGATTCATAGTGGCTCCTTGAGTGATTTCGATCTGTGCACTGCCCCTGGCTGTTTGCGTCGGCTTAGCCTGATGAAAATCTGTATGAATTTGCTGTCCGTCTGTTAACATAGCGGCTGGAGCCTGTCAAGCCGCTGTATGGACGGCAAGCGGGCAGGCATCGGGGTCAATGATTCGCATTATATTTTAGTCATGCTAAATTTTTTAGTGCGTTTTTTCTTGTTGTTTTATAAATTAAGTCCTGATCGCGATGAGCTTTTTCTCTTCTCCGGCAAGCTCATGACGCAGACGCTGTTTTTTGCAGTAAAGCTAAAAAATTTTCATTGTATAGCGTTTGACTTTGGTCGACATCTGATTTATAACAACTGGTCTGACCAATTTTAAGGTAGGGTTCATGGCTGATCTGCTCGTCATTCTGGTAAGCGCCATTTTTGTCAATAACTTCGTCCTGGCGCGTTTCCTCGGGATCTGCCCGTTTCTCGGGGTCTCCAAGAAAGTTGAAACCGCTCTCGGCATGGGCATGGCGGTGACTTTTGTCATGACCGTGGCTACGGTTGTGACCTGGTTCCTGCAATACTTCATCCTGATTCCTTTCGGCATTGAATATCTGCAGACCATCGCCTTTATCCTGGTCATCGCCTCGCTGGTGCAGTTGGTGGAGATGGTCGTGCAAAAGGTCAGCCCGGTGCTCTACCAGTCGCTCGGTATTTTTCTGCCGCTGATTACGACCAATTGTGCCGTCCTCGGTCTCGCTGTGCTGAATATCCAGAAGGATTATACGTTTCTGGAAGGGATCGTTTTCGCCATCGGTGCGGCCCTCGGTTTTACCCTGGCACTGGTTCTGTTTGCCGGACTGCGCGAACGATTGGAGCTCTGCGCAGTGCCGCGGAGTTTTCGCGGCACCGCCATTGCTCTGGTGACGGCAGGCCTTCTTTCTCTAGCCTTCATGGGCTTTGCCGGCCTGGTAAAAGGATAGATCCCTCGAGATTATGCCTGTGCGGTGGCCTTTTGCGCATCTGATACAGGTCTGGATTGATTTATGATTGCTGCAATATTGAGTCTCGGATGTATCGGCATGATTGCCGCGGTGGCACTTGGCTTTGCCGCGAAAAAGTTCGCTGTCGAAGTTGACCCGCGTGAACTGGCTGCGCTTGAGGTGCTGCCGGGGATCAATTGCGGTGCCTGCGGCTTTCCCGGCTGCGCCGGTTACGCCAAAGCGGTGATCGCCGGCTCTGCGGACCTCAATCAATGCCCACCCGGGGGCGCTGAGGTCGTCGCCCGGCTGGCGCGTATTCTCGGTGTCGAGGCGACCGCAGCGGCACGGCAGATCGCCGTGGTTGTTTGTCAGGGTGATAACCAGAGGGCACAGCTCAAGTATCGCTACCTGGGGCTGGAAGATTGCACTGCGGCGCAGAAGATCGCCGACGGCCCGAAAGCCTGCCCCGGCGGCTGTCTCGGTCTCGGCTCCTGCCAGCAAGCATGTCCTTTCGGCGCCATTGAAATGACCGCGGATGGCCTGGCTGTTATCAGCCGTGAGAAGTGCACCGGCTGCCGCAAGTGCCTGGCCGTGTGTCCACGCGACGTGATCCGCATGACGCCGTACGAATCTGCCGTTCACGTGCTCTGCAACAGTCATGACAAGGGCGCTGTCGTGCGCAAGTATTGCCAGGTTGGTTGCATCGGCTGTCACATCTGCCAGAAGACGGTTCCGCAAGCATACAAAATAGAAAACTTTCTGGCGGCCGTTGTTTATGAACAGGATGCGGAAGCGTTCGAGGCGATTGCCAAGTGTCCAACCAAGTGTATTCGAGATTTTAACGAGGGTTACCCGGCTGGCAGTACCTTTTTGCCTGCCGGGAATAATAAGTCCGATGCGGCCTGATGTGGCTGCCGGCTAGGTAATGGCTGGTCATGAAGCTGAGAACCTTCAAAGGCGGGATTCACCCCCCGGAGAACAAACACTGGACGTCGCATAAGGCCATCGAGGATTGCCCGTTGCCGGACGAAATGGTTGTGCCCTTGTCTCAGCATATTGGCGCTCCGTCGGTTGCCTGCGTGGAGGTTGGTCAGCATGTGGCTAAAGGTCAGGAGATCGGCTCTGCCAAGGGGTTTGTCTCGGTCCCCGTGCATGCACCGACGTCCGGCGAAGTCGCTGCGATCGCGGATTTTCCCCATCCTTTCGGCACATCCCTGCCTGCGGTCGTTATCAAGCCCGATGGTGAGGACAGCTGGCTGTCCAATTTGCAGTTTACCGACCCCGGTTCCCTGACGTCGGAAGAGGTCATTGAGAAAGTTCGCCTGGCTGGTGTGGTCGGCATGGGAGGCGCGGCTTTTCCTGCTCACGTCAAGATGTCGCCGCCACCTGAGAAACCAATCCGCACCTTGCTGTTCAACGGTGTTGAGTGCGAGCCCTATTTGACAGCAGATCATCGGATGATGCTCGAGGAGTCCGAGCGGGTCTTGCAGGGTGTTTCTCTGCTGCAGTATGTCTACGGTGCGGAGCGCGTGGTCATTGGTGTCGAGGCCAACAAGCCGGATGCCATTGCCCTGTTGAAGAAGCAATGCGCCGATACTCCGGTTGAGATTCTGCCGTTGCAGGTCAAGTATCCGCAAGGGGCAGAGAAGCAGCTGATCGCCGCAGCCACCGGCCAAGAAGTCCCTTCGGGAGGCTTGCCAATGGATGTCGGTGTTGCCGTGCATAATATTTCGACCGCCGCCGCCGTAGCCGATGCCGTCATGTTGGGGCGACCACTGATTGAACGGATCTGCACGGTCACCGGCCCGGCGATCAAAGAGCCGAAAAACTTGCGCGTCCGGATTGGCATGCCACTGTCGCACCTGGTCGAGGTTTGTGGCGGTTTCGTTGAAGACCCGGGCAAAATCATTCTCGGCGGCCCGATGATGGGGTTTACCCAGGTGGGGTTTGACGTTCCGGTCGTGCGTGGCACTTCAGGCTTGCTGCTGTTGCGTGAAGATGATGTGACCAAAGCTGCCGAAGGGCCGTGTATAAGATGTGCACGCTGTGTCCAGGCATGTCCGATGAATTTATTGCCAACCGCGATTGCCGCTTATGCGCGGCGGAGCCTGGTTGAAGAAACTGAAGAGTATTGCGCCATGGATTGTATTGAATGCGGCAGCTGCAGTTATGTTTGTCCGGCAAACATTCCGCTGGTACAGTCGATCCGGCTCGGCAAGGCTGCCGTGCTCGCCAAAAAGAGAAAAGCACTCTTATAATATGAACCCGCAACTCTACCTGTCATCTTCGCCGCACGTGCACTCCGGTGAGACCACGCCGAAGGTCATGCGCGCCGTGCTCTACAGCCTGGTGCCGGCCTGTGGCGTGGCGGTTTACTTCTTCGGCATGCCGGCCTTGAGTGTCCTGCTGATTGCCACGCTCGGCTGTCTGGCGACCGAAGTTGTCTGTCAGCGCTTGATGGGTCAGGCGGTGACGATTGCTGACGGCAGTGCTGCGATAACCGGTGTCCTGCTGGCCCTGAACCTGCCGCCTGCCAGCCCCTGGTGGCTGACCCTGGTCGGTGCGGTGATTGCCATCGCAATCGGCAAGCAGGTCTACGGCGGGCTTGGGTCGAACCCGTTCAACCCCGCCCTGGTCGCCAGGGTCGTGCTGCTGATCTCCTTCCCGGTACAGATGACGACCTGGTCGGCGCCGGCCCCGCTGGGTTCCGGACTGGATCTGGTGACCACGGCAACCCCCCTCGGCGAATGGAAGAATGCGGTCATGCTGACCGGTGAGATGCCCGCAGCAATGCAGGGCAGCATGACCAGCTATTTCCTCGGCAACATGCCCGGTTGTATCGGCGAGGTATCGGCGTTGGCCCTGCTGCTAGGTGCCGGCTACCTGCTTTATCGGCGGATCCTGACCTGGCATATCCCGGCGACCTACGTCGGCACGGTGGTGCTGCTTTCCGGCGTTTTCTGGCTGGTCAACCCGGCTAAGTACCCCAACCCGGTTTTCCACCTGCTCACCGGGGGCCTGGTCCTCGGCGCCTTCTATATGGCCACGGACATGGTGACCACGCCGGTTTCGGCCAGGGGGATGCTGATTTTCGGTGTCGGTTGCGGAGTCTTGACCGTCCTGATCCGCCTGTTCGGCGGGTATCCCGAAGGGGTTTCGTTTGCGATTTTACTGATGAATGCTGCGACTCCCTTGATAGACCGTTATA
>JBFLJZ010000148.1:0-4943 GCA_040882925.1 Desulfuromonadales bacterium | reverse complement strand
GGAGGATCGGACATTGGCTCGTATTGCTGGTATCGATTTACCCAGAAACAAACGGATTGAAGTTGCCCTGACCTACATCTACGGTGTCGGGCGTTCTGCATCCCAGGAAATCCTGTCCAAGGCAGGTGTTGATTGTGACACCCGCTCGGACAATTTGACTGAGGATGAAGTGGCCAAGATCCGTAAGGTTATTGACAGTGAATACCAGGTCGAGGGTGATTTGCGTCGTGAAGTCACGATGAATGTCAAGCGACTCATGGACCTCGGCTGCTATCGTGGTCTGCGTCATCGTCGAGGTTTGCCGGTGCGTGGACAGAAAACCAAGACAAATGCCAGAACCCGCAAGGGCCCGCGCAAAACTGTCGCCGGTAAGAAGAAGTAACAGGAGGAACCATGGCCAAGCCTGGCAAGCGTATACGCAAAAAGGTTGAGAAGAAGAATATAGCGAATGGAATTGCCCATATTCAGGCGACATTCAACAATACGATTATTACCATTACTGACGTAGCCGGTAATGTCATCTCCTGGTGTACTTCGGGGTCGAAAGGTTTCAGAGGGAGTCGCAAGAGCACTCCTTTTGCTGCCCAGGTTGCTGCTGAAGATGCCGCCAGAAAAGCCCAGGAGCATGGCCTGCGCAGCGTCGAGGTTTGGGTCAAAGGCCCGGGCTCGGGTCGCGAATCGGCTTTGCGGGCCCTGCAGGCCGTCGGCCTGAATATCACAATGATCAAGGATGTCACTCCGATTCCACACAACGGATGCCGTCCGCCGAAGCGTAGAAGAGTCTAACCAGTCATAAGGAGAACGAACGTTGGCAAGACACACTGGACCCGTTTGCCGCATGTGCCGGCGGGAAAATATGAAGCTGTTCCTCAAAGGTGACCGGTGCTACACCGATAAATGTGCCTTGGAACGTCGCAATTACGCTCCGGGCCAGCATGGTCAGGGCCGTATCAAGGTTTCTGACTACGGTACACAGCTGCGTGAGAAGCAGCGCGTCAAGCGAACTTACGGGCTGCTTGAAAAGCAGTTCCGCGATTACTTCGTCAAGGCAGACCGCATGAAAGGTGTGACCGGCGAGAATCTCCTGGTTTTGCTTGAGCGTCGTCTGGACAGCATGGTCTACCGTATGGGTTTTGCGACTTCACGCAGTGAAGCACGCCAGCTGGTTCGACATACTCACTTTACCGTCAACGGCCGTAAGGTAAATATCCCTTCGTATCTCGTGCGTCCGGGAGATGTTGTTGAACTGCGTGAGAAGAGCCGCAAGATCACCCGCATCAACGAGGCGCTCGATGGTGTTATGCGTCGCGGTATCCCTTCCTGGGTTGAGTTGGCCCGTGATGCATACCAGGGGACGGTGAAGACCTTGCCGGTTCGCGCAGAAATGACGACGCCGAGTTTCCAGGAACATCTGATCGTCGAACTATACTCGAAGTAATCGCCGGAACTCTGGCTCATTACAACTATCAACGCAACCTCACAACGGAGGATTCGCATGTATAAAAACTGGAGAGAACTGATCAAACCCAAGCGTCTCCAGGTTGATGCCGATTCACTGACGGCGACCTACGGCAAATTTACCGCAGAACCGTTCGAACGTGGCTTCGGTACGACCATGGGAAATGCTCTGCGCCGGGTCCTGCTCTCTTCGCTGCAGGGAGCGGCGATTACATCTGTTCGTATCAAGGGCGTCCTGCACGAGTTTTCCACGATCCCCGGTGTGACGGAAGATGTGACAGACATCATCCTTAACCTCAAAGGCGTTTTGCTCGAGTTGCACGGCCACGAAGCCCGTAATGTACGCATCGTCAAAAAAGGTGCCGGTGTGATCACCGCCGGTGACATGGTCACCGACTCCAATGTCGTGGTTCTGAACCCGGAGCACTACATCGCGACTTGTGGCAAGGAAGCCGATCTTGAAATCGACATGGTCGTCGCCATGGGTAAAGGCTATGGTGTGGCTGAGCGCAACCGTGATGAAAAGGCTCCGGTCGGTACGATCCCGATCGACGCAATTTTCTCGCCGATCAAGAAGGTCAATTTCACGGTCAGCAACGCCCGTGTCGGCCAGGTTACCGACTACGATAAACTGGTCCTGGAAATCTATACTGACGG
The DNA here is from genome assembly GCA_040882925.1 of Desulfuromonadales bacterium. Taxonomy (GTDB): domain Bacteria; phylum Desulfobacterota; class Desulfuromonadia; order Desulfuromonadales; family BM103; genus JAFDBW01. Next base: position 2,828 of record JBFLJZ010000148.1, on the reverse strand, counting down.
TAGCACCAAGCCTGATGATGCCCTGGCATACGCGGCCAAGATCATCAAGGAACAGGTCCAGTTATTCATCAATTTCGATGAAGCTCTCGAACCGGACGAACCGGAAGAGACAGAAGGTGGCAAGCCGCCGGTCAACGAGAACCTTTATCGTCGGGTGGACGAGCTCGAACTGTCGGTGCGCAGTGCCAACTGCCTGAAGAATGCCAATATCCGTCTGATCGGCGAACTTGTACAGAAGTCCGAGGCGGAAATGCTGAAAACACAAAATTTCGGTCGCAAGTCACTTAACGAGATCAAAGATATTCTTTCCGAAATGGGATTGACCCTCGGCATGGCACTGGACGGTTTCCCAGATCCTGAATATCTGAAGATGATCGAAAAGAGCGAAGAAGAACTCTAGGGTGCTGCCACTGCCGGAAGGTTATGTAGAGAAAGGATCTGATACCAATGCGTCATATGAAATCCGGTAAGCGGCTAGGCCGCAACACCAGTCACCGTAAAGCCATGATGCGCAACATGGTGACCTCTTTGTTCGAACACGAGAAGATTACCACGACCGATGCGCGTGCCAAGGAGCTGCGCAAGATGGCCGAAAAGTTGATCACCATGGCAAGACGTGGTGATTTGCATTCCCGACGTCTGGTTATGCAGGTTGTCCGCGATAAAAACGTCGTAGCCAGGTTATTCGATCAGATTGCACCGCGCTATAAAGAGCGTCCCGGTGGTTATACGAGAATTATCAAGCTTGGACACCGGTCAGGTGACAATGCTTCCCTGTCGGTTATTGAACTGGTTGAAGAGGAGTTCACTGCCAAGCCAAAGAAGACTCCGGCTAAGAAAGCATCTAAGCCGGTCGAGCCGGTTGCCGCTGAGGCCCCTGCCGAGGAAGCACCTGCGGAGGAAGCCCCTGTCGAGGAAGCCCCTGCAGAGGAAGCCCCTGTCGAGGAAGCCCCTGCCGAGGAAGCCCCTGCCGAGGAGGCCCCTGCCGAGGAAGCACCTGCGGAGGAGGCCCCTGCCGAGGAGGCCCCTGCCGAGGAGACCCCTGCAGAGGAGGCGCCTGCCGAAGAGACCCCTGCAGAGAAAGAGAAAAAAGATCAATAAACTAGTAGCTTACGCAAGGATAACACACAAAGGCGGGATGATTTCATCCCGCCTTTTCGGTCTTTTGTGTCTCTACAAATCGTTATTAAACAAGTTTGTCACCCATGGCATGTTTCAAACCCTTGAGGAAGAGTTGTCATAGAGGACAGAGGAGACGATAAGACAAGATCTTTACCTTGTTGTGACGATAGTGTAAATTAATCTGGCTGAGTATAGACTTGTTCTGGCCGAATGCAGATGATCAGCAGACAAGCAGTCAAGCATTTTATCCACAAGCCGCTGTTGACGTCATGGTGCTGACAGGCGGTTTTTTCTTGTCCGAAATTGGATCACCCATGTATACAAAGAAAATTCTTTTCATGTTCTCCAAGACTCTTTTGATCGTCGACGACACACCACTTTTTGTCCGGCTGGCGAAAGATCTTTTCCGCAGGGAGCAGATTGATATTCTAACCGCACATAGCGGACCTGAAGCTGTCGAAATCGCCAAGCATAACAAGACCGACTTGATCCTGATGGATTTGTACATGACGGAAGGTGACGGCGATTATGCTTGCAGGCAAATAAAAAACGACCCTGACCTGCGATCAACCCCGGTTGTCATGATGACCAGCAGCAACTACCCGAAAGATTTGCAACGCTGTAAGGCTGCCGGATGCGACGAAGTCATCCATAAACCTTTAACCAGAGAAAATGTTCTGCGGATCAGCAAAAAATATTTGAATCTGCCCGGCTGGTCCGGTAAGAGGTCACCGATAAACACGCCCGCCAAATTCGGCAAAAACGTTGAACAGATGTCTTCGGGAACGCTTCTCGACATATCCGTAGGCGGTGTTTTTTTAGCGACAGAAGAGTATTTCGAAATAGGGTCAGAACTTTTTCTTGAATTTCAACTGAGTCAGGAGAAGGCGTGGATAAGCTGCAGGGGACAAGTTGCCTGGGTTAACCGAAAGGATAATTTTAAAAACCATACATCATCCGGGATGGGGATTGAATTCGTCGATATACAGAAATTGGACATCCTCAGTATTCAGGCATGGGTAAGAAACGTGTCGTCAACCTGAGCGCTTAAGACGGTATTGTCACCACACTCTCCGTTGTCCGAATTCCCTCTGGCTTGGTGCGCATACCAGAGATATGGCAGGCTTTTGACCAGCACGCTCGACAGCCACACCGAGCCGGACCCATTAAAGCCCACGGCAAAGTATTTCAGAAAGCGCTGCCAATGAAGAGAGGATCTGTCTCTAGCTTCCGGGTGGCTGTTGCTGTGGCTTTTTAACCTCGAGCAGTTCAATGTCAAACATCAGATCCTTGTCAGCCAAGGGATGATTGGCATCGAGTGTAATGTGGCTTTCTGTGATGTCACGGACCATCAGGCGGAAAGTCGTGTTGTCATGATTGGTGATTTCGAGCTGCCCCCCGACCTGCAGGTCAACCTTGTCAGCCAGGATGCTGCGTTCAACGGTCTCGATTAATTCCGGTTTGCTTTCGCCGTAGGCCTTTGCGCAAGGGACTGTTACGTTTTTGCGCTCCCCCTGGTACATGCCCTCGACCGCCTCATCGAAGCCGGCGATGACCTCGTCGCGGCCAATAATGAATTGCAGGGGGCGTTCTTCAGGCGACTGGTCGAAGACCGTGCCGTCTTCCAGGCGTCCGGTATAGCGAACTTTGACGGTGTCCATTCTGGCTGCGCGTATCATTAATCCCTCTCTGTCGGTCTGTCAATG
>JBFLJZ010000147.1:0-5960 GCA_040882925.1 Desulfuromonadales bacterium | reverse complement strand
GTTTCGTTGTTGTCAACGCGTTGCAACGCTCTTCTCCTTTGCCGCTCAGAAAGTCAGACCGGCTTCGCGAGCCGCATCGGCCAAAGCCTTGACACGGCCGTGATACAAAAAGCCGTTGCGGTCGAAAACCACCTGTTTGATGTCTTTTGCCAGAGCCTTTTCGGCAATCTGTTTGCCAACCAGTTTGGCCGCCTCGACATTACCGCTGTACTTGACGCTGTCAGCACCCTTGGCAATGGTTGAAGCGGTCACCAGGGTCTTGCCGGACACATCCTCGATAATTTGGGCATAGATATGTTTGGTGCTACGGAAAACGCACAAACGCGGACGTTCAGTGCTGCCGGTGACCTTCTTGCGGACTCTTACCTGGCGTTTTTTACGGGCCAGCCGCCGTTTTTTTGATACATTCACGCTGTTCACCTCATCCTATTCAGCTTAAGCTGCACCGGTCTTACCGGCTTTACGCATAATCCGTTCATCGGCGTACTTGATCCCTTTGCCCTTATAGGGCTCCGGCTTCCTGAACGAGCGGATCTTGGCAGCGGTCGCACCGACCAGCTCTTTGTCGACACCCGAAACCGTAATGGTATTGGCCTTGGCATCAACTTCCGCATCAATCCCTTTGGGCAGCGGGTACTCGATCGGGTGAGAGTAACCAAGCGACAAGTTCAGGGTCGAACCCTTCAATTCGGCACGATAACCGACGCCATTGATCTCGAGAACTTTTGTGAAACCGGTCGTTACACCGTCCACCATGTTGGCGACCAGGGAACGGGTCAGACCCTGCAGTGCATTTGCTTTTTCATCGCAGGGTGAGACCAGCAGCTGGTCCGCCTCCATTTTGACCTCGACCCGATCGTTTAGGGTCCGCTCAAGGCGGCCCTTGGGACCTTCGACCTTGATATTCCGACCGTCCAAGGTGATCTTGACACCCGAGACGATACTTATGGGCTGTTTGCCGATGCGCGACATCTTTATCGACTCCTTAAAAAATCAGCTGTGACTTGAAATTACCAGACGGTGCAGAGGACTTCGCCGCCGACTTTCGCTTCACGGGCAGCGACATCATCCATAACACCTTGCGAGGTCGACAGGATTGCTGCACCCAGGCCGCTCTTCACGCTTGGGATCTCGTTATGCCCAACGTACACCCTGCGACCGGGTTTCGACACCCGGGTAATTTCATGAATGACGTTTCTGTTGTTATCATCATATTTCAGGTAAATGCGCAGTATGCCCTGCAGGTCATCGCTGATCACCTTGAAATTTTTGATGTAGCCAAGGGTCTTCAATACTTCGGCAACGGCAACCTTCACATTGGATGAAGGGATATCCAGTTTCGGATGTTGCGCCATGCCGGCGTTGCGGATGCGGGTCAGCATGTCCGCGATCGGATCTGTCATAGCCATGGATACTGCTCCTTATTCGCCCGATTACCAGCTGGACTTGATTACGCCCGGAAGCTTGCCTTCGGACGCCAGCTTGCGCAGACAGATTCTGCACATATCAAATTTACGATAGTACGCACGAGGCCGACCACAGATCGGACAGCGGTTATACTTTCTCACCTTAAACTTCTGCGGCCTTGCGGCCTTGTTGCGCATCGATTTCTTTGCCACGAGTGTCCTCCGCTAAGCAGCTACATTCTGTTTCCGAAATGGCATTCCCATCAAGGCCAGCAGGGCACGACCCTCTTCGTCGGTGCGTGCCGAGGTGACAATCGTCACGTTCATACCCTTGATCTTGTCGATCTTCTCGATATCAATTTCAGGAAAGATCAACTGCTCACGTATCCCCAGGGTGTAATTTCCACGACCATCAAAAGCCTTGGGCGAAATCCCTTTGAAGTCTCTGACGCGGGGCAGCGCGACATTGATCAGTCGATCGAGAAATTCATAAGCCCGGTCGCGACGCAATGTCACCATGACACCGATCGGCATCTCTTCACGCAGTTTAAACTGGGCAATTGATTTCTTGGCCCGCGTGATAACGGCCTTCTGGCCGGTAATGCGTGACATTTCCTCGACCGCCGATTCGAGAATTTTCACATTCTGAATGGCTTCGCCGAGACCCATGTTGACGACCACTTTTTCAACGCGCGGGACTTCCATCACGTTCTTGAGCTGCAGTTCCTGCTTCAACTTGTCAACCAGCTCGTTTTGATATATTTCTCTGAGCCTTGCCATGAAAAACTCCGTTAATTGTTCACGATCTCGTTGCACTTCTTGCAGAAGCGGACCTTGCTGCCATCATCAAGCACCTTGAAGCCCGTCCGTGCCGGCTTGTTGCAACCCGGGCAGAGGAGTTGGACGTTCGAGATGGCGATCGGCGCTTCCTTCTCAATGATCCCGCCCTCTTTGTTGGTCTGGCTAGGGCGGGTGTGTCGCTTGACCACGTTCAGATTCTCGACGAGAACCCGGTTCTTTTCCGGCAGGACACGCAGCACCTTGCCGCTCTTGCCTTTTTCTTTTCCGGCGACAACCATCACCAGGTCATCTTTTTTTACATGGAGTTTCGTGACTGCCATGGCGTTTATACTCCCAGCTCTCAAAGGACCTCAGGGGCCAGTGAAACGATTTTCATAAACCGCTTGGCACGCAGCTCACGGGCGACGGGCCCGAAGATACGGGTGCCGACTGGCTCCCCGGCTGCGTTGACGACAACTGCGGAATTATTATCAAAACGGATATAGGTGCCATCGGGGCGGGTGACCTCTTTAGCGGTCCGCACAATCACGGCCCGGACGACCTCACCTTTTTTTACCTTGGAATTGGGCATCGCCTCTTTCACGGAACAGACGATAATATCGCCGATCCCTGCGTATTTGCGCTTGGACCCGCCAAGGACTTTAATGCAGCTTAGTTTCCGGGCTCCGGAATTGTCTGCAACAGAGAGTGTAGTCTGCATCTGAATCATGGCCAGTATCTCCTAAACGCTGACGTGCTTCTCGAGAATTTCACGAACTCGCCAGCGCTTGTCTTTCGACAGCGGGCGCGTTTCCACAATCAGGACCTTGTCACCGGCGGCACAGGCATTCTGCTCGTCATGTGCCTTGTAAGTGAGGCGACGCTTGATGTATTTCTTGTACACGGCGTGCTTGACCATATTGTCAACCTTGACAACCACGGTCTTGTCCATCTTGTCACTTACGACAACCCCGATTCTTTCCTTGCTTTTTCCGCGTTGTTTTATCATTGCCGTCCTCGTCTGATCGGATTAGCTGCGTTTCTCAGCAATCACGGTTTTGATCCTGGCAATCTCCCTGCGCACCTGTGAGATGCGTGAGGTGTTTTCCAGATGTCCGGTGTGCAGTTGGAACTTCAGGTTAAACATCTCCTGGTTCAGCTCTGCAACCGCTGCGTTAAGTTCTTCTGCTGATTTGCTGCGCAGTTCTTCAGCCTTCATGACCGGTCTCCTCACGCACCACGATTTTGGTTCTCATTGGCAGTTTGTGGGCACCGAGGCGAAAGGCTTCACGTGCTATTTCCTCGGTGACTCCCTGCATCTCATAAAGGATCATGCCCGGGCGGACGACACAGACCCAGCTGTCCGGCGCACCCTTGCCTTTGCCCATACGGGTCTCCGCGGGCTTGCGGGTCAACGATTTATCCGGAAACGCGCGAATCCAGATTTGACCGCCACGTTTGATATAGCGGGTCATGGCACGTCGTGCAGCCTCGATCTGACGTGAAGAAAGCCAGCCGCACTCGATCGCCTGCAGGCCGTAATCGCCGAAGTTCAGTTCTGTACCACCTGGTGCGGCGCCAGTCATGCGACCTTTGAACTGTTTTCTATGCTTAACCTTCTTGGGCATTAACATGGTAAATAAACTCCTGAACTGTTACTTATTGCTCCTGGCCCTTATCGCCGAGGATCTCTCCTTTGAAGATGAGGACCTTGACACCGATGATGCCGTAGGTGGTCTTGGCTTCAGCAAAACCGTAGTCGATATCGGCGCGCAAAGTGTGCAGAGGCACGCGACCTTCACGATACCATTCGCGACGACTCATCTCTGCACCGCCCAGGCGACCGGAACATTCGATTTTGATGCCCTCGGCACCGAATTTAAGCGACTGACTGACGGCTTTTTTCATGGCCCGACGGAAAGCAACCCGGCGTTCAAGCTGGAGGGCGACATTCTCGGCGACCAACTGGGCATCAATCTCAGGCTTGCGAACCTCCTGGATATTGATGAAGACCTCTTTGTCAGTCAACTTGGCCAGCTCCTTCTTCAGCAGCTCGACCTCGGAGCCCTTCTTGCCAATGATGATCCCGGGACGGGCGGCAAAGATATTAATCTTGGCCTTGCCGGCAGCTCGCTCGATTTCAACTTTTGCGATACCCGCGTGATGCAGGCGTTCTTTTAAATAATTACGCAGCTTGAGATCTTCATGCAGCAGCATTGAGTAATTCTTCTCAGCGTACCAGTTGGATTCCCATGTGCGAATCACGCCTAGGCGAAATCCTATCGGATGAACTTTCTGACCCAAAACAAACCTCCTCGAGGGTTACTTCTCGTCCAGGACCACGGTAATGTGGCTGGTCGGCTTACGAATTTTGGTCGCCCGGCCCTGTGCCCGGGGGATAAAACGCTTCAGAACGGGGCCCTGGTCAACGAACACCGCCTTGACAAACAGCCGATCAACATCTGCGACACCCTTCTGCTCGGCGTTGGCGACTGCCGAACGCATGACCTTGGCAACCACATCTGCCGGGCGTTGAGGAGAAAACTTCAGAATGTTAAGGGCTTCCTGTACCGCCTTGCCGCGAACTAAATCGATGACGAGGCGTGTCTTCTGAGGCGACAGGCGCGCATATTTCAACTTCGCACTAGCTTCCATGTGCTGGTACTCCCTCAGCTACAATAACGACTTATTTTCTCTTGCTCGAACCATGACCATAGTAGGTCCGGGTCGGAGCAAATTCACCAAGTTTGTGACCGACCATATTTTCGGTCACGAATACCGGAATGAACTTTTTACCATTGTGAACGGCAAAGGTCATACCGACAAAATCAGGCAGAATCGTGGAACGCCGTGACCAGGTCTTGATCACCTTGTGGGAACCACTTTCAGTACTTTCGACTTTACGCATCAGGCTTGCTTCTACGTAAGGGCCTTTTTTAATCGATCTCGCCACGGTCGTCTCCTCTTCTCGTTACTTGGTCCGGCGGCGGACGATAAAGCGATCTGTCCGCTTGTTGGAACGTGTCTTGTACCCCTTGGTCGGGACACCCCAAGGTGTTACCGGGTGGCGGCCACCGGAGCTCTTGCCTTCACCACCGCCGTGGGGATGGTCAACCGGGTTCATGGCGACGCCTCGCGATTGCGGACGTTTGCCGAGCCAGCGGTTGCGACCGGCTTTGCCGAGCTTGACATTTTCATGATCGGTATTGCCGACCTGGCCGACGGTGGCACAGCAGTCCTGCAGCACCAGTCGAACTTCGCCGGAGGGGAGTCGCAATTGAGCGTACTTGCCTTCCTTGGCAGCGATCATCGCGTAGGTTCCGGCGCTGCGTGCCAACTGGCCGCCCTTGCCAACTTTCAGCTCGACATTGTGGACCCAGGTACCAAGCGGAATCGAGCGGATCGGCAGTGCGTTGCCAGGCACGATGTCGGCAGACTCGCTGGCGATCACAACGTCACCGACCTTGATGCCGACCGGAGCCAGAATGTAGCGCTTTTCGCCATCCAGATAATTCAGCAGCGCAATCCGCGCCGAACGGTTCGGGTCGTATTCTATCGAGACGACCTTGGCCGAGACCTCGCGCTTGTCGCGTTTGAAGTCAATAATCCTGTACTTGCGCTTGTGACCACCGCCCGTGTGTCGTTTGGTAATCCGGCCCGTGTTGTTGCGCCCGCCGGATTTCTTCAGCGGTGCCAGCAACGACTTTTCCGGAGTTGATGTCGTGATTTCCTCGAAATTCGAGGCGGTCATGTGACGTCGACCCGCAGATGTCG
>JBFLJZ010000146.1:0-5973 GCA_040882925.1 Desulfuromonadales bacterium | reverse complement strand
CGATCAGGACCCGCTGCCCGACCCGCACCCTGTGACCGAGATTGGCACCGATGACCCTGGTGCCGGCCTTGATATACACATTGTCCCAGAGGACTGCATCCTCCATCACGACCCCGTCCTCGATCAGGCAGTTGCGTCCGATCACAGAGTTGGTGAGACTGGCATTGCCCTGGACCCTGGTATTGCCCCCGAGGACAACCATGCCGTCAAGCGTTGCCCGCTCGTCCACCTCTGCATCAGGGCTGACATAGACCCGGCGGCCCTCGGCGACCGGCGGGACCGGGATTTGTACAGACACCTTGCCATGGCAGATATCCCGGCACGCTTCCAGGTAAGCTTCCGGGTTGCCGATATCCGCCCAGTAGCCTTGCGTGACGCAGCCGTAAAGGGCCGCGCCGGTTGCGAGCATTCCGGGAAAGACATCCTTGGCCCAGTCCCGGTTCTGGCCTGCGGGGATCAGTTCGAGAATTTCCGGTTCCAGAATGTAGATACCGGTATTGATGGTGTCGGAAAAGACTTCCCCCCAACCCGGCTTCTCGAGGAACTTGGTAATGCGGGCGTCCTTGTCGGTTATAACCACACCGAATTGCAGGGGATCTGACACCGAAGTCAGGGTGATCGTTGCCTTGGCCTGTGTCTGGTCATGAAAATCGACCACCTGCGCAAGGTCAAAATCGGTCAGCAGGTCGCCGCTGATGATCATAAAGCGCTCATCCAGGTGGCGTGCCGCCGCCTTGACAGCACCTGCGGTGCCATAATCCTCGAGCGGGGTCACGTAGGTGATATGAACGCCGAACTCGCTGCCGTCGCCAAAGTATTTCTTGATGATCTCGGGCTGGTGAAAAAGCAGCAGGATCAGATCGGTAATCCCGTTGCGCTTCAGCAAGTTGACGATATGCTCCATGATCGGTCGGTTGATCAACGGGATCATCGGTTTGGGCAAGCTGATGGTCAACGGGTGGATTCGGGTACCGAAACCTCCTGCCATGATAACGGCTTTCAATGAGAACTCCTCTTAATATTCAGGGACAAAATCACTGTTGGGCGAGAATCCGCCGGACTTCTTCTTTCAACTCGTCAAGGTTGGAGCTTTTGACCACGTAGGCATCCGCCAGCCATGAAGAAAAGTCGTCCTTGTAGCTACTGTATGCGCTGCAGAGGATGACCGGGACTTTCTCCTGCTCTTTGGCAATCTGCTGCAGCAGTTCCAGGCCGCTTTCCTGGTCGAGCTGGATGTCGAGAACAACCAGGTCGAATATCTGCCGCCGCAGCTGCTCCATGGCTTCCTTGCTGCTGCCACAGGTCACGACCGAGTAACCTTCCTCTTCAAGCTCAGCCGCGTAAAGGTGGCGGATGTCACCTTCGTCGTCGATCACCAGCAGATTCGCCATGGTACGCTCCTTGGGAGGGGATGGGTCCGTTCATTATACCAATCAGAAGAGGAGCTGCAATCGCGAAAAGCTTTGCCCGGTTGCACTTGAGCGGCGGCGATGGCATAGTCCTGTTGTGATGTCAGTCAAACCTTACCAGCTTTTTTCCGAGCACCTGAAAAAACATTTCGGCGTGCGGGTGCACAAAATCTCTGTCGATGCCGGTTTCGGTTGCCCGAATCGCGCCGGCCAACGGACCGGAGCGGGGTGTCTTTTTTGCGACCCGGGTGGCTCGGGGGCCGTCGGCATCGAGCGCCAGGCGAGCATTGCGGTGCAGATCGAACAGGGCAAAGAGGTCATGACCCGCAAGTACAAGGCCGGCAAATTCATGGCCTATTTTCAACCGTTCTCCAATACTCTTGCGCCGGTCGATCAACTGCGCTCACTCTACGACCAGGCCCTCGCCGTCGACGATGTCGTCGGTCTCGCTGTCGGCACCCGACCAGACTGTGCCCCACCGGATGTCCTGGATCTGCTCGGGGATTATCATCAAAGCACTTATTTCTGGCTTGAGCTGGGGCTGCAAAGCAGCCATGACCGAACCCTCAACCGGATTCAGCGCGGTCATGATTATGCAACCTTCGCCGAGGCCTACTCGCGGGCAAAAGCACGTGAACTGAACATCTGCGTTCACGTGATCCTCGGCCTCCCCGGCGAGAGCCGGGATGATATGCTGGCGACCGCGGATATCCTGGCGGAGTTGCAGGTTGATGGCGTCAAACTGCACCTGCTGCATGTGCTGAAAAACACCCCGCTCGGGCAAATGTATGCCGAGCATAAAATCGAAATGTTAGAGATGGATGAGTATGTCGAACTGGTTGTAGACGTCGTTGAACGGCTGCCTCGTCAGACCCTGATTCACCGGCTGACCGGTGACGGCCCCAGGGACCAGCTGCTGGCACCGCTCTGGTCACTGAAAAAGTGGCAGGTCCTGAATGCGATCGATGCCGAATTTGCCCGGCGCGGTTCGTGCCAGGGGGATCGCTGCTAAAGAAGTGACAGCTGGAGCCTGCAGCGAACAGAATATCCGTCAGGGAATGAAAAACGCCTCCTGATTTCAGGGGGCGTTTTTTACAATCGGCGCTGGCTGCGCTGCGGTTACGGATGGATCGCTCCACGATAACAGCAACAGGCCGGCCCAGATAATGCCGACGAATAGAATGACGTAACGTAACATGGCGCGGAGCATAACCGAGCACGGCAAAAAAATCAAGCTGGCAAATCGTCAATACCTAAATTTTCCGGTGATTCTGCAAGCCGTTGACGGCTTAAAGGGCCAGGAATATCACGATCGCAAGCACCACCGCGGCGAGGATGATGCCGAGCGTTATTTTGCCGCTGCCTCCGGCAGTCTGTGCCGGCGCGTCCTCTTCGAGGGTGCCGACCACGGGAAAACGCTCGACCACAGCGCGCACATGGGGCGCCGCGGCCAGTTCTTCTGTCAGGTCCTGCCCCGCATGGTGGTCGGGCGGGTGCAGGCCATTCTGCCAACGGGGGCTGGCAGTCACATCGTAAATTGTGCCGTTAACGGCGATGTAGGCCGGTCTGCCGTCCCGACCGTTGTTATGCGCAAGCTCAGCAAGGGTCATCAGCTCTCCTCCTTAAAGCAGCAGTTTAGCAAATCCGGTTAGCATGGTTCTTTTTCAGACTCTTAACAATATTACTGATTATTCATCTGACGGCAAGCGGTCTTGTCCGGCCGAGCCCCCTTGAGGCAAAGATGCGCCGGCTTCAGGCCTTATCTCGGGGGAAAACCGTGGGTTGCCGCGGGTCGCGATATTTTCACTACTGTGCATTTACACAGTGTCCGGCATGCTATTCTATGCTATTTTCTGCTTATGCGACTTGCTTTGAAACACCAGATCATATTGGCTCCGGCAGCGGTGCTCTGCCTGATGACCCTGTTGCTCGGCTTCCTGCAGTTCACCTACTGGGATTTGTCGGTCAAGCGGCAGAAAGCCAAGGACCTGAAGACCGCGTTCATCGCCCTGGCCGAGGCCGACATGGCCACTCAGCGCATGCACAGCATCGTCGGCTTTCTGGCCCAGGCCCAGTTCCCGGATCCGATCGCACTCGAGCAGATGGCGAATCTCCACCAGCACCTGGAGATGTCCATTGACCGGCTCCAGGAAACCAATCTGATCGGGGCCGCGGATCTCGGCATGATGCGGCAGAGCATTGTCGACCTGAACCCCGAACAAGGCCTGCAGCTCAAGCAATTCAATGAGACCCTCAAGCTTCTGCACCCGCTCCTGATTGACCAGCTCAATAAGTTGAACCAGCAACGAGAGACCCTGAGCGACCTGCATCGGGAAGATATCGATACGCTGGTCGCCGAAACCACCTTTGTCACGATCCTCGTGCTCGGCGTGGCCATCCTGATCGGGATTCTGCTTTCGCTGGCTTTCGCCCGACATATCCTGCGTCGTATACAGGTGCTCTCCGACGGCGCGGCGCGGATTACGGCCGGCGATTTCTCGCCGCCTCCCGCGCCGGCCAAGGTCCGCGACGAACTGGACGGGCTGGCGGTATCGATCAACCAGATGACCGACCAGCTGATCCGCGTGGTTGCCGCCGAGAAGCTTTTAGAAGGTGCCGAAGAGGAGCGCCGGCGCATTGCCATGGACATCCATGACCAGACCCTCGCCGACCTCGCGATGGTGAAGCGCAAACTCGAACAGATGGGCGAAGAGTGCCCAAGTAAAGCAGACGTGACGAAAATCGAGGCCGACCTGCAGAGGGCGATGACCAACCTGCGGGTCGTCATGGATAACCTGCATCCGCAGACCCTTGACATCCTCGGATTACCGGCCGCGGTCGAATCCCTGCTGGAAAAGACCTGCGAAGCGCCGAATAGTCCGGAATACCACTTCCTGGCCGATGATGAGGTTGATTCGCTCAAGTTGCCGCGGCTCACCCAGGTGACCCTTTACCGGATTATTGTCGAAGCCTTCAACAATGTCATGCGCCATGCACATGCCAGTCAGCTCGAGGTGGGCATGCGACTGCGCAATGACTCCCTGGTTATTTCGATTGAGGATAATGGCCGCGGCTTCGATCCTGCCCCGCAACGCCCGAGCCAGACCGGCGGCCGAGGGCTGCACAACATTCGCGAACGAGCCCGGGCAATCGGCGCAGAGGTCAACTGGCGCAAATCGCGGTTTTCATCCGGCACGCGCTTTGAACTGGTCCTGAGGGTCAAGGACCCGGACCCGGCCGGTTAAGTTTTTTCGACTTGTCAGGCCACAGAGATTTCAGGAGATCGCACCATGGCTGCATACGCCCTCGTCATAGCAGAAGACAACCCGAAGGATTTCGAATTTCTCCGGCAGATGGTTGAAGACTGGGACCGGGAATGCACGATTGAACATGCCCCCGATGGCCAGGTCGCATTCGAACTGGCCCTTGCTCATGACCAGCCTCTGGTGATCAGTGATATCCAGATGCCGATTATGAACGGGGTCGATTTCGCCAAGGCGCTCTGGGATCGCCAGCCACAGGCCCGGATCGTCTTCTGGAGCCAGTTCAAGGACGAGATGTACGTCCGCTCGCTGGCCAAGATCGTGCCGCCGGAAACGGTCTACGGCTATGTCCTCAAGTCCAGCTCGCGGGAGAAAATCTCGACCGCCATGGCAACTGTTCTCTTCGAAGACCAGTGCTGGATCGATCCCGAGGTGCGCAAGGTACAGGGGCGGACCGGGCACAGCCAGACGGCCCTGTCCGACATTGAATACGAAGCGCTGGTCGACATCTCCCTCGGGCTGACCGACAACCTGATTGCCCAGCGTCGTTACCTGTCGCGCCGGGGCGTGCAGAGCCGCCTGAACTCCCTCTACGGCAAACTGAGTCTCGACCAGGAGCAGTTCCAGAGCGACAAGGTCGGTGATGCCTTCAACCTGCGTAACCGCGCCGTAGCTGTCGCTCTGCGGCGTGGGCTGATCAACGCCTTCGAACTCGAACACGAAGAAGAAGAGCTGCAGCACTGGTTGAAACGTTACCGGAGCGGCAGGGGTTAAATTGCCGATGACTAAACCGGCCCTTCAGCAACGCAGCTTTGGCGTTGTCAAACGGCGCCGTTTATGCTAAAAATTGGTCATACCAAATCACAACTGGAGAAAAGGCATGACCATTGTCCTCGAGCCGATTCGGCCCAAGAAAATCTCTGAAGAAATTGTCAGCCAGGTCAAACAACTGATATCCAAAGGCGAGCTCAAGCCGGGCGATCGCATCCCCTCGGAACGGGAATTGGCAACCATGCTGGGCGTCAGCCGGCCTTCGGTCCGTGAAGCGATCATGGTCCTTGAGGCGATGGGTTTCGTCGAATCGCGACAGGGCGGCGGGACTTATGTCAAGGCGCTGACCGAGGCGAGCATCATGAACCCGCTGGCCAAGCTGGTGGAGAAGCGCGACCCTGAACTGCTGAGGTCTCTTGCCGAAGTGCGCATGGGCCTGGAGAGCTGGTCAGCGTACCTCGCGGCCCAGCGCGCGACGGCCGCCGACATCGCCGAGATGCGGCGCCTCTACCGGATCATGGAGAAGCAGG
>JBFLJZ010000145.1:0-10574 GCA_040882925.1 Desulfuromonadales bacterium | reverse complement strand
GCAGTTCGGCGATGCTCGGCATCACCATCGCCCTGGCAACGACCGGAGCAATCCCGCTTTACACCGCCGTGGCCCTGGTCATGGGCGAGAACATCGGCACCACCATTACCGCGCAGTTCGCGGCCATCGGCGGCACCGTGCCATCGCGCCGCGCCGCCATGGCACACTCGGTCTTTAACGTCCTCGGCGTCGTCATCATCATCTCCTTCTTCTCTGTCTACGTGCAGATGATCGAGAAGTTTGTGCCCGGCGATTCCGGCTTTGTCAACGCCGAAGGAACCTACCCCTACATCGCGGCCCACATCGCCATGGCCCACACCTTTTTTAACGTGACCGCAACCCTGGTGATGCTGCCATTTCTGAATTATCTCGCGAAACTGGTGATAAAAATGGTGCCGGACAAAAAAGGCGTTGAAGAGGGCGGGCTTAAATACATCGGCGCTCCCGGGACGATGCCGGTGGCGATGGGCATCTCCTTGCTTTTCGAAGAACTGAAAAAAATGCAGGGCAAGGTCCTCAAGGCCCTGCGCCACTCGGGGAGCTACGTGCAGCGCGATCTGAAGGGGCGCGACCGCTTCTACCGCAAGATCAAGGAACTCGAACAGGAAACCGATGTCATGCAGCACGAGATCACGACCTTCACCGTCAGCCTGATGCAGGCCGGAGGGGCCAGCAAGGCCCAGTCCGACCGCGCTTACGGATTCGTCCGGGCCGCCGACGAGCTCGAATCGATTGCCGATTATGTCTACTCGTTCAGCTCGTACATGAAGCGCCTCGACAAGCACGAGCTTGATTTCAGCGAAGATGCCTGGAAGGACCTGATGAATTATCACCAGGAGGTCATGAACTTCTTCAGCCTGGTGTGCAGCGCCTTCAATAACGAGGATATCAGCAGTACCAAGCAAATTTACAGCGAGGCCTCACGGCTCAACGACCTTGCTGACGAAGTTCGCAAGGCGCACCTCGACCGCATGAAATCCGGCGCCTGCAGCGCATTGCCGGCTCTCACGTTCAGCGATATGGCCGTCGCCTTGAGGCGGATCAAGAACCACACCGTGAACCTGCATGAAGCGCTCATCTCCGAATTGGCGCATGCGGCCTGAATCGCGAGAAGAGCAGACCTGACCGGCTCAGACAGGCCTATTTGCCACTGTCAAGAATCGAATCCCGGTCCAGGCTCTGGGTGCGGCTTGAACGCAGGACCTTGCCAAGATAGATGGGGCAGTTGTCATAATCAATGGTGGCGCAGTAACGCATCTGCAGACGGCGGCTCGGCACGATGTGGCCGGTCGCAGCCAGGCAAATCTGTTTACTGCAGTCATAATCAGGGCATTCTCTTTCGATGAAAATTGATCCATGCTGAAACGTCTTTAATGGTTTCATCTGCTTATATAGTCCTTGGTTATCAGTCATTTTGGCAGAATACATTGACGCATCGTATTGTTAGGCATCGGTAAGTTCTTGGTTATTTTTCCTTAAAACAACCTGACCGGTTTTCCCGCAAGATCGTCAAAAACAGCGCAATGGAGCTAAAAAGAAAGGTTTTAATAAAATCCTAACAATTGACCGGTAGCTACGAGGAAACATTCCTACCAAGAATCGAGAAAAGTATGAGCAAAGAAAGAATACTGGTCATTGAAGATGAAGAGGATATACTGGCCCTGATCCATTTCAACCTGGTCAAGGAAGGCTTTCGGGTCGAGTGTGCGACAACCGGTGAGGAAGGCTTCAAGAAAGCAAAAGATATAAGCCCGAGCCTGATCCTGCTCGACCTGATGCTGCCGGGGATGAACGGTCTGGATGTCTGCCGGCAGCTGCGTCAGGCGCCGGAAGCAAAAGACTGCCCGATCATCATGCTGACGGCAAGGGGCGAAGAACACGATATCGTCAAGGGCCTGGAGCTTGGCGCCGATGATTACATCACCAAACCTTTCAGTGCGCAAGTTCTGCTGGCCAGGATAAGGGCGGTACTGAGACGCCGCGTCAGGCCGGAAAGCCAGCATGACCAGGGCCAGCCGATCGAAATTCACAAGCTGTACATCCACCCCGGACGCAACAAGGTCATCGCCGACGGCAAGGATGTGGAACTGACTTACACCGAGTTCAAGATACTAACGGTATTGGCATCCCGACCCGGCTGGGTATTCAACCGCTCGCAGATCGTCGATGCGGTGCACGGGGAAGGCTACGCCGTCACTGACCGGGCAGTGGATGTTCAGATTGTCGGACTGCGAAAAAAACTCGGCAGCTGCGGAGACTATATCGAAACCGTCCGCGGAGTCGGTTACCGCTTCAAGGAATAATATCTGCTATTGAAAGCCGGGACACGCAAGGATGGCGCCCCGGCAATGATCAACGGTACGGCCCGTCGATTTTTTCAATAGCGCTCATAGTATATTTCGAGAATTACAATGCCCCGTAAACGCTTGATATGGCAGATATATCCACCCTTCCTGCTGATCATCCTGATCGCCCTGCTGGCAGCAACATGGGTTTTCGCCAACGCCCTCGACTCATTTTACGCACAGGAAACCCGGCTTGACCTGGAAGCGCGCGTTCAGCTCGTCATACCCCAGGTGCAGGGGTCTTTGAATGTTGAGCACAAGAGTTTCCTCGATACCCTGAGCAAGGAACTCGGCGAGAGGACCCAGACCCGCATCACGATCATTCTTCCGAACGGCCAGGTCGTTGGCGATTCGCAGGAGGAGCCGGAGCGGATGGACAATCATGCCGACCGCCCGGAAGTCATAGATGCCCTGCGCGGCCATCTCGGTGTCGCCACGCGCTTCAGTCACACACTGCAACAGAACATGATGTACGTGGCATTGCCGGTGGTCGAAACTGGTCATATCGTAGGATGTGTCAGGGCGGCTTTACCGGTGAGGGCGCTGAGCCAGGCCCTCGAATCAGCTCTCTACCCGGTACTTTACAGCGGCCTGGTCATCGCCTTGATCGCCGCCCTGATCAGCTTATTGCTTTCGCGACGGATCAGCCGCCCCCTGGAAGAGATGAAGCGCGGCGCCGAACGCTTCGCATGCGGCGAACTGGAAGGACGTCTGCCGGTCTTCAAAGGCGAGGAAATGGGTGGGCTTGCCGAGGCCATGAACCAGATGGCGGCGCAGTTGGACGACCGGATTGGCACCGTGGTCAGGCAGCGCAACGAACAGGAAGCAGTTCTGGCCAGCATGATCGAAGGGGTCCTTGCGGTTGACAACGATGAACGCATCCTGCGCATCAACCAGAGCGCTGCCGACCTTCTCAACCTAGACCCGACCGCCGCGGTCGGCCGGCGCATACAGGAAGTTATCCGCAAACCGGAACTACAGAATTTTATCGCCCAGTCACTCAAGAGCCAGCAACGCATCGAAGCTGATATCACGCTGGACATCCGCGGCAACGAGCTGTTCCTTCAAGCTCATGGCACGCCGTTGCGAGACTCCGCCGGCAAAGATATCGGCGTCCTGATCGTACTCAATGACATGACCCGCCTGCAGCGGCTGGAAAACATACGACGTGATTTCGTCGCCAATGTCTCCCACGAACTGAAAACCCCGATCACCGCGATCAAGGGGTCGGTTGAAACATTGCTCGGCGGGGCGGTCGAAGACGAGGAGAGCAGACAGCGCTTCCTGGAAATCATCGCCAGGCAGTCCGAGCGCCTGAATGCCATCATCGAAGACCTGCTGGCACTGTCACGCATCGAGCAGGGCGAGGCACAGGAAGGGATAGAACTGAGACAGACAGAACTTCGCAGCGTGTTTCTCAACACCCTGCAGGCCTGCCAGATCAAGGCCAGGGATAAGCAGATTACCCTCGAAATGGATTGCCCGGATGATCTCGAGATAAAGATCAACGCGCCGTTACTCGAGCAGGCACTGGTCAACCTGGTCGACAATGCCATCAAATACAGTTCGTCAAACGACCGGGTGCTGTTCACCGCAAGCCAGGCAGATTCCTCGGTCGTCATCAAGGTCCAGGACTGGGGCAGCGGGATCTCCAAGGAACACCTGCCCAGGCTCTTCGAACGGTTCTACCGGGTCGACAAGGCACGCAGCCGCAAGTTCGGCGGGACCGGGCTCGGCCTGGCGATTGTCAAACATATCGTGCAGTCGCACAACGGCCATCTCGAGGTCGAGAGCTCACTCGGCCAGGGCAGTACCTTTACCATAGAATTACCGTCTGCATGAATCCCGGCCGTGGGTCTTAGCCAGCGGCAGTGCACCACTTTTCTTTACAGTTCCTCCACGCTCATCTTTACTAACAAATCTCTAACACAATCCTAACAAAAGCCGACTAAACAGTGCTGGCAACAACCGGCATCTGTGGCAAAGTCACTCGTATCGACGGCTAAACAATCGGTTTCACTAACTCCTTACATGGTGCTAACACGTCCCTAACGGACAGAGTCGATCTTTACGTCAATTCAGACTACAGCACGTCCGGGAAGGTCCCGGCACCCCATAAACTGTCCGTTAGACAAAAGGAGAAACAGACAATGAAAAACAGCATCAAAAAAATGGCCCTTACGTTCAGCGTGATGACACTCGCTGTCGGCATGGTCGCCACTTCCGGCATGGCCAGTCAGCTCAAGGTTGACGCCAACCTGTCTGATTACGTCAAGGTGCAGGGCGTTGCCGGCAACCTGAATAGCGTTGGTTCCGACACCCTGAACAACCTGATGACCTTCTGGGCCGAATCGTTCCGCAAAAAGTACCCCAACGTCAACATCCAGATCGAGGGAAAAGGCTCCAGCACCGCCCCGCCGGCCCTGATCGAAGGCACCTCGCAGCTGGGCCCCATGTCCCGCAAGATGAAGAAGAGTGAAGAAGAAGCCTTCGAAGCCAAGTACGGTTTCAAGCCGACCGTCATCGGCGTGGCCCTCGACTCCCTGGCCGTCTACGTCAACAAGGACAACCCGATTGAGAAGCTCGGCCTGGCACAGGTCGACGCCGCCTTCTCCAAGACCCGCAAAGGCGGCGCCACCGCCGACGTGACCACCTGGGGGCAACTCGGCCTGACCGGGGACTGGGCGCAGATGCCGATCAGCCTCTATGGCCGCAACAGCGCCTCCGGCACCTACGGCTACTTCAAGAGCAAGGCCCTGTTCAAGGGCGATTACAAGGATACCGTCAAGGAACAGCCCGGCTCCGCTTCCGTGGTCCTCGGCGTGACCGAAGACAAGGGCGGTCTCGGCTACTCGGGCATCGGCTACAAAACGTCCGGCGTCAAAGCCATCGCCCTGTCCAAGAAGGGTGGCGAAGCTTACGAGCCTAACTATGACAATGTACTTAGCGGCAAGTATCCCCTCGGCCGTCTGCTCTACGTCTACGTCGTCAAGGAGCCGAACAAGCCACTGCCGAAACTGGTCAAGGAGTTCCTCAAGTTCGTCCTGTCCAAGGAAGGCCAGGAAATCGTCATCAAGGATGGCTATCTCCCGCTGACCGCTGAAGTGGCTGCTAAGCAGGCGGCCTTGCTCGACTGAAGATTGACGAACGCTGTAAAGGTACTATCTGAAGAATCAAAGGAGGTCCCGCCGTTTCCTGCTATAATGACGGCGGGGCCTCATTGTGCGACTGCAACTGGACGTGCTCAATGAATGAAAAGTTCCGCATCCGCGCCAAGCGCAACGACCGCATTGCCAAATGGGTCATCACCCTTGGCGGCATGCTGGTCATATTCAGCGTCATCTTCATCCTGGTACTGATAGCCAACACGACCCTGCCACTTTTCAAAGCTCCCCAGGCTGAAATCTTTGCCAAGTTCCCCCTGCCCAGAAATGCCTCGCAGGAGGTCCTGGCCCTCGGCGTCGATGAATACCTGGAAACCGGTTTTTTCGTTGATCGTGACGGGGTTTTCAACTTCTTCGAGAACCAGCAGGGGCTTGCCACGGACCAGCTTGCCAGTAGCCTCCCGGACAATACCGGGGGACTCATTAGCATCGAAAATTTCGGCCGCATGCAGTTCGGTCTGTTCTGGGCCGACGGCACATTGTCGCTGGAAAGAGTCGTCTTCAAACCCTTCTTCGATGAGCAGAACGACAATCGGCGCACCATTGAGCACACCTTGCATCGCGATGCGATCTTCCCCCCGCCTGAGGCCGGCATGCCGCTGCGGTCGATAGGCCGCATCGGGGATGAGGGGCGCAAGACCAGGGTCGACCTGATGAAGGGCGGGCAGATCCATATCCTGCAGGTTGCCATCACCGAGACCCTGTTCGGCGACGAAGAGGAAGAGTTATTTACCGAAACCCTTGATCTGCCGGATAACGGCACGATTACCGCTCTGACCCTCGACAGCCAGGGGCGGGCTCTCTACGCCGGCACCGAGAATGGACAGCTGCTGCACTGGTCGCTGGTGGAACCCGGCGAGGCGGAGCTCCGCGACGAACTGGCCGCTTTTGACGATGGCAGGGCGATTACCGCACTCAACACGGTCTTCGGCGATTACTCCCTCGCCGTCGGTGACGCCAGAGGGGGGATGACAACCTGGTTCCCGGTCCGAATCGAGGAAAACAGCGCCGAAAAAGAACTGAAACGGATTCACCAGTTGGCAGCTCATGACGCGGCGGTGATCGCCATTCAGCCCTCGCTACGCGACAAATCGCTGCTCAGCCTGAACCAGAAAGGTTTTCTGCACCTCGATCACATGACCAGCAATCGTCACCTGCTCAGGATCGGCAATCATGTGCCATTGATCCGGTACAGCTTTTCGACCCGCAGTGACGGCATTATCGGCATGACCGAAGACTTCGGGGCCATCATCTGGAAGCTCGACAATCCCCATCCCGAAGTCAGCTGGGGCACCCTGTTCGGCAAAATCTGGTACGAAGGCTACGACCAACCCGCGTTCGTCTGGCAATCCTCGTCGGCCAATGACGACTTCGAACCCAAGCTCAGCCTGACTCCATTGATCTTCGGTACCCTCAAAGGGACTTTTTACGCGATGCTATTTGCAGTGCCGCTGGCCCTGTTCGGTGCGATCTACACCAGCCAGTTCTGTCGGCCTCGTTTGCGGGAGATGATCAAGCCGACCGTCGAAATCATGGCGGCGATCCCAACGGTCATCATCGGCTTCCTTGCCGCCCTCTGGCTGGCGCCGATTATCGAGAAATCGCTGGGCGCGGTCTTCATGTCGATCGTCTTCGTCCCGGTCGGGCTGATGATTGCCATCATCATCTGGCAGGTGATGCGCAAGAATGAAAAGTTAAGAGGGCTTGAACGCGGCTACGAATTCCTCGCTATAGCCCCGGTGCTGGTACTCTCCATTGCGATCGCCACAACCCTCGGTCCGCTTGCCGAGAACCTGCTGTTCGACGGCAACCTGAAGCAGTGGCTGTTTGTCGAAGCCGGCACAAGATACGATCCGCGCAACTGTATCGTCATCGCCTTCGGCATGGGCTTCGCCGTTATCCCGATTATCTTCACGATCGCAGAGGACTCACTGTCAAACGTGCCACCGGCCCTCAAGGCGGCATCCCTGGCCTGTGGTGCGAGTCGCTGGCAGACCGTCTGGAGAGTGATCCTGCCATCGGCCAGCCCCGGCATTTTTGCCGGCAGCATGATCGGCTTCGGCCGTGCCGTCGGCGAAACCATGATCGTCTTGATGGCCACCGGCAACACCGCGATCATGGACTGGAGCATATTCAATGGCATGCGTCCGCTCTCTGCCAACATCGCGGTTGAGATTCCGGAAGCACCGCATGGCGGGACCCTCTATCGTGTCCTGTTCCTCTCCGCAGTCATCCTGTTCATCATGACTTTTATCGTCAACACCGTGGCCGAGGTGATCCGTCAGCGGCTGCGCAGTAAATACGGACGGTTCTGAGATGAAAAGCTACTGGCGTATCGGCGAGCCTTGCGTCTGGGCAACGGGCGCGGCACTGGCCCTGACCCTGCTGATTGCCGCAACCCTGATTATCGTGGTCATGGTCAACGGCCTCGGCGTCTTCTGGCCCAGCAACCTGGAAAAGGTCGAATTCGTTGACGGCTCTTACGCCATGGGCGAGCGGGTCCAACGTGAAGAGAATTACCAGGCCGAAGGTTTTCGCAGGCAGTACAAGGTCGGCAACCGGGAAATGTATGGTCTCGATTTTCGCTGGGTCGATGAAACCAGGATCGTCGCAACGACACTGCCCGATGATGCCATTGCTCTGGAACGCGAAGAGCATGGCAACTTTTTCGGCTATCTGCTCCGCCTCGACCTGAAGAATCTCCAGGCCGGGCAGAGTGACGACCCGTATCAAACACTGCTGAACGGCTTTGCCCTGGTTGAGGAGATGAAGGATGCGGTCCATGCCATGGACGGAGAGATCTCGAAACTCAGCTACAAGCTGGAGACCCTGCGTCGCAACCTGTTGAAAGCCGACTACCAGGGGTTAAGCCCGAACGACCCCAAAGTCCTCGAAATGCAACGCAAGCAGGCAATCCTGCAGGATGATTTCAAGCACCTGGTCGAAGCGCAGAATCACCAGACCGTCAGTATGCGCGCCTATAAGGCGGTTTTTGCCGATGTGAATGGCCAGGAGCGGGAAATCGCCCTGGCGGACATGGTCCGGATCTACCAGCCGAACCGGATGAGCCTTATGGAAAAGGTCGGCTTCTATCTCGGCAAACTGGTTGAGCTGATCATCGGCGAACCCCGCGAGTCGAACACCGAGGGCGGTCTGTTCCCGGCAATCTTCGGCACCATCATGCTGATTTTCATCATGAGCCTGTTCAGCTTCCCCCTCGGTGTCATCGCGGCCGTGTATCTGCGCGAGTACGCCAGGGAAGGCGTGATCGTCCGCCTGGTGCGCATCGCCGTGAACAACCTGGCCGGCATCCCGTCGATCGTCTACGGCATCTTCGGTCTCGGCTTCTTCATCTATGGTATCGGCAGCACGATTGACCAGTTCTTCTTCCCGGAGGTGTTGCCGACGCCGACCTTTGGCACCGGCGGCATCCTCTGGGCCAGCCTGACCCTGGCGCTGCTGACCGTGCCGGTGGTGATCGTCTCCACCGAAGAAGCCCTCGGGGCAATCCCCCGCGAAATCCGCGAAGGCTCCCTGGCGCTGGGCTCGACCAAGTTCCAGACCCTGGTGCGCATCCTGCTGCCGATGTCCTCGCCCGGGATCATGACCGGCCTGATCCTGGCCATGGCCCGCGCCGCCGGCGAGGTCGCGCCGCTGATGATCACCGGGGTGGTCAAGCTGGCGCCGGCCTTGCCGCTCGATGGGAACTTCCCATTCCTGCACCTGGACCGCAAATTCATGCACCTCGGCTTCCATATCTTCGATATCGGCTTCCAGTCGCCGAATGTCGAAGCCGCCAAACCGATGGTGTTCGTGACAACCCTGCTGCTGGTCCTGATCGTTCTGACCATGAGCAGCATCGCCATTCATTTGCGCAACAAGATGAAAAAACGTTACACTTTCAGTACTTTCTAAAGGATGACAACGCATGAGCAACGCCGCAACTATGCAGATCGATGACCCGATCATCGAGGTCGAAAACCTCGACTTTTATTACGGCAGCGCCAAGGCCCTGCACGGCATCAACCTGAGCTTTCCCCGCCGCCAGGTCACCGCCCTGATCGGGCCATCTGGTTGCGGCAAGTCAACCCTGCTACGCTGTTTCAACCGCATGAACGACTTGATCGACATCAGCGAAGTGCGTGGCAATATCCTTTTGAATGGTGCCGAGGTCAACTCATCGTCGATGGACGTCATCGAACTGCGCCGCCGGGTCGGCATGGTCTTCCAGAAATCGAACCCGTTTCCCAAGTCGATCTACGAAAACGTTATCTACGGCCTGCGCATCGCCGGGGTCAAGAACAAGACCATTCTCGACGAAACCGTCGAGCGCAGCCTCAAGGGAGCCGCGCTCTGGGACGAAGTCAAAGACCGCCTGCATACATCGGCCCTCGGCCTCTCCGGCGGCCAGATGCAGCGCCTGTGTATCGCCCGGGCAATCGCGGTCAACCCCGAGGTGATCCTGATGGACGAACCGTGCAGCGCCCTCGACCCGAAGTCGACGGCCCGCGTCGAGGAGTTGATCGGTGAATTGAGCGATGATTACACGATCATCATCGTTACCCACAACATGCAGCAGGCGGCCCGCGTTTCCAGTTACACTGCTTTCCTCTACGAGGGGTACCTGGTGGAATTCGGCTTGACCGACAAGTTGTTCATGAAACCGGAAAAGAAACAGACAGAAGATTACATAACCGGCCGTTTCGGCTAGGGGGAAAACCATGCATTTAATCGGATTTGAACTTGACAGGCTCGAAAAACAGCTGCTCACTCTGACTGCCGTCGTCGAAGAAAGCGTGCAGTTGGCGATCAAGGCCCTTGAAGACTGTAACTACGAACTAGCCAGGAAAGTCGTCGATAACGATGCGCAGGTCAACCGCATGGAAGTCGAACTCGAAGAGGAGTGTCTCAAAGTCCTGGCCCTGCACCAGCCGGTCGCCAATGACCTGCGCATCATTGTCGCCATCCTGAAGATCAACAACGACCTGGAGCGGATTGCCGACCAGGCGGCCAACATCTCCGAACGCGCGATCGCCATCTGCGAGATAGGCAACGGCAAGAACCG
>JBFLJZ010000144.1:0-2955 GCA_040882925.1 Desulfuromonadales bacterium | reverse complement strand
CCAGGACCGTAACCACTTGGCAAAAAAAGCGATTCCGCGACTATTGGCGTGCGCTCAGTCAGTCGAATAAGCCAGGCCGGCCTCGAATTTCGCCAGAGCTCAGAAAGCTCATTAGGCGGATGTGGGAAGCCAACCCGACGTGGGGCTCGCCAAAGATCGTCGCTGAACTCGCAATGCTTGGAATCAACGTTGCCAAGTCATTGATTATATTTCTAGGCATCATCAGCTATCTTTATGGTGTTGCAATCATCTTGCGGATGAATCGTAAGCGTCTGGCGAATTGCATCTACCCTGGCCCTGCTGGAGTCGTCATGATGTCCTCACCATCCACCGACATACCGAGGGCGCATCATGAGTTCAAGCTTATCCAAAAGAGAAGTCAACCGCCAGCGCTGGTCTGAACGCATCCAGCACTGGAAGCGCAGCGACCTGACCCAAAAGGCATTTTGTGAACGGCATCAGATTGGATTGGCTTCGTTTCAACGCTGGCGGGGGATATTTGCAAAAGAAGGCAAGCCGAAAGTGCCGCCGGCAACCTTTTTACCGATCAACATCGTGCATTCCGCCAGCGCACCGAGTTTGGCACTGTGCCTCGGTGAGGATCTGCGCATAGAAATTCCGGTTGGCTTTGATCCTGTGATGCTGAAGCAGGTTGTTCATGCACTGCGGGCATCATGATTTCATTTGGAGCAAATACCCGCGTGTATCTTGCAGCAGGTGCCACGGACATGAGGAAGGCAGTTAACGGACTCATGATTCTGGTTGAGGATGTACTGGAGGTCGATCCATTTTCAAGTCACCTGTTTGTTTTCTGTAATCGGTTGCGCGACAAGATCAAGATCCTCTACTGGCACAACAATGGTTTCTGGCTTTTCTATCGACGTCTTGAGAAGCAGCGATTCTGGTGGCCCGTAGACGGCGAACACGCTTCAATAGAGATCACCTCCCGTGAGTTAAGCTGGTTGCTGGAGGGCCTGGATGTTACACAGGTCAAGGCGCATAAAACGGCGAGGTTTGCCTTGTTTTAATGCATTATATTGCTGCTTGTTGCGTGTGCGTTTGATATAGTTTCACGCATGCATTCAAGCGTTGTTTCTCTTCCCGATGACCCGATTCAACTCAAGACAGAGGTCGCTCAGTTGCGTAATGAGGTCGAGGAAAAAGAACAGGCCTTAACCGAGAAAAACCAACGCATAGAACAGCTGCTCGACTACATCCTGCTGTTACGCAAGCGCCAGTTCGGTGCCAGCGCAGATCGAACCAACAAGGATCAAGTCTCGCTGTTTGATGAAGCCGAACTGGAACAGTTGCTGGCTGAGCTGGATCTACCCTCAGACCTGGATGCGGACAAACCCGCCACTCAAAAGAAAGCGCAGGACGAAAAGAAAAAGCCGGTCCGTCGTCCACTACCGGCTCATTTTGATCGTATCGAGAAGACGATCGATCTCAGCGATGAAGAAAAGGCCTCGATGGGTGATGACTGGATCTTTATCGGCTATGACACCTCCGAGCAGTTGGCCGTTATCCCGCGACAGCATTACGTCATCGCCTTCAAACGCGCCAAGTACGTGCCCAGGAACGATGACGTGGTCGGTGCTGAACAAGGGATCAGGATTGCGCCCCGCCCGGAGCAGATGCTACCCAAATCCATTGCCCACAGCTCGGTGATTGCCGACGTGGTGGTACGCAAGTTTGTAGATGGATTGCCTCTCTATCGACAAGAAGTCATCTATAACAGAGACAACATCGATCTCAGCCGTCAGACGATGAGTGGTTGGATAATGCAACTCCATGAACGGTTAACCCCGTTGATGGCGGTCATGAAACAGCTCCTGTACCAGGGGCGAGTCATCCATATCGATGAAACCCGCCTGCAGGTACTCAATGAACCCAACCGGGACAATACACAATTATCCTATATGTGGGTCTATGGCGGTGGCCCACCGGACCAACCGGTAGTCTGGTACCAGTATGCGGACAGCCGTAGCGGCGATGTGCCCGAGGAATTTCTCTACCCGAAAGCAGAAGACCCTCCAGGCGGGGCAATGTATCTGGTCACCGATGGCTACGAAGGCTATAACGCCCTGACCAAATCGCCCGGCATCCTGGGGCATGGCGCCTGCTGGGCGCATGTACGCAGACGCTTTGTCGAGGCGACGCACGGCCGCAAGAACACGGCTGCAGCTCATCAGATGGTGACAATGATCAGTAAGCTGTACCAGATTGAGCGTGCTGCCAGGAATAAAAGCGCACCAGAGCGAGAAGTCATTCGTCAGAAAAAGGCCACACCGATCCTGGACAAGATCAAGACGTGGCTCGATGAGAAAGTCACAAAGGTGCTACCCAAAAGTCCGCTGGGTACGGCCATCACTTATACCCTGAATCTCTGGCCGAGACTGACCACTTATCTTGAGGATGGGCACATCGAGATCGACAATAACAAGGTGGAAAACGCTATTCGTCCCTTCGTGATTGGCCGTAAAAACTTCCTGTTCTCGGGAAGCCCGAGGGGTGCCCATGCCAGTGCCACCCTTTATACCCTGGTGGAAACAGCCAAGGCGAACAAACTGGAACCCTGGGCTTATCTGAATTACCTGTTTGAGAAACTGCCGCTGGCTAAATCGGAGCAGGCTCTGATGGATCTACTGCCGCAGAATTTAAAAATGGAAGACCTAAACGGGTAGGGTCAATCCGGTAGTTGCCCATACGCTTACTATTCACCATTATTCGCAATATAGTCTTGATAAAATCCATAATCAGGTGCCGGCTATGTGCAAGAGACGACGTCACGATTTATTCGGTAGTATATTTTTATTGAACTGACCGAGTGAACCTTCCTGCTCGAATTGAGCTGTTCAAAAATTTACGTGATTAGCTGGATTTTAAAGGCTAGTGGATGAGGCACGTCGGTATATGAATCCTGTCAGGTTGAAGCCCATGTTTACTGTTGACAAT
>JBFLJZ010000143.1:0-4235 GCA_040882925.1 Desulfuromonadales bacterium | reverse complement strand
GTGCGTCAAAAAGATTCATTCCAGCCAACAAAAGACCCATTGCGATAAACGCCCCCGGGGGGAGGATCATCAAGATCAACGGCTGATAGGCTTCCCCGAAGACGCTGTAGCCGAGGAGGGTACCGGAACCAAAGAGTTCACGGACCGCACCGAGGACAAAAAGCGCCAGGGTGAAACCAAGCCCCATACCGACACCATCAACGACTGCGGGGACAAGGCGGTTTTTTGAAGCAAAGGCTTCAGCGCGCCCCAGGATCAGGCAGTTAACGACAATCAGGGGAATAAAAATCCCCAGGGCCTTGTAGAGATCGTAGAAATAAGCCTCCATGCAGAGCTGAACGACAGTCACAAAGGACGCGATGACAACGATAAAGGAAGGGATCCGAACCTTCGGCGGAATGACTTTCCGTAATAACGAAACGACGATGTTGGAGCAGACCAGAACAAAGGTCGTAGCCAACCCCATACCCAGACCATTCTCAGCGCTTGTCGTAACCGCCAGGGCTGGGCATAAACCCAACAGCAGCCGGAACACGGCATTCTCTCGCCAAAGACCTTTACGGAATTCACGGCTTAACGTCATTGGCCGCCCCCTTGAGCATCGGCAAGGATCTCGTCACGGTGTTCGTGGTAAAACTCCAAACCTCTCCGCACAGCACCAACAACGGCCCGGGGAGAAATCGTTGCACCGGTGATCTGGTCGAATTCACCACCATCCTTCTTCACCCGCCAGTCAGCATTCTGCAGATTTTTCCCGGCAAAGATATCCTTGAAGACCGGTAAAGTGATCTTGTCTCCCAAACCGGGTGTTTCGTTATGGTTCAGGATTTCTATCCCGTCGACCGTACCTTCCGGGTCCACACCGACCATCACCGCAATATTGCCACTATAACCGTCCGGGGCAACAACCTGAAAGGCAACCCCGCTCAGCTCGGCCGCTTGCCTACCCCGGTAGAAAGTCCGCAGGACATCCCGACCACGCCTGTCCTGCCCCGTCAGCAACTGAACCGTGTCCTGGTCAGGAGAGTTGTCGCCCGGCGGCAAGACCGCCCGCAAAGCACGCAGGGTTGCTAGGCGACGCTGCTCAGCGATCGGCTCACGTGTCACAGCTTCAACCATAGACAGGATCAAACCGGCTCCAGCAGTAATCAGAGTCAGCACCAGGGCGAGACGCAACATGCTGTTCATGACCTCGCCCCCTGCCGTGAAGTGCCAAAAGTCTCAGGGCGGGTATAGCGATCGATCAGCGGAGTCGCGGCGTTCATGAGCAGGATAGCGAAAGACACTCCTTCCGGATAACCACCAAAGAGACGGATCAGAACAGTCAACACACCGCAACCCACTCCAAAAAACAGCATGCCTTTTGTTGAAACCGGCGTGGTTACCATATCTGTTGCCATATAAAAAGCACCCAGAACGAGGCCGCCGGTCAATAGATGAAAAAGGGGGTTGGGATATTTGTCCGGGTTGACCAGCCAGAACACACTCGAGAAGAGAACCACCGTACCGACATAGGTCGCTGGAATATGCCAGGTCAGAATTCGTTTGTAAAAGAGATAGCCCGCTCCTAGCAGCAACGCCAGAGCAGAGACCTCACCGACACAACCGGCCATATTACCTAGGAAATAATCCACCATCCCGGACTGCAGGTCAGGCGGCATCTGTCCGGTGAGCATGACGGCATTCTTCCACTCCCCCAGAGGGGTTGCGGTGGTAACAAGGTCGAGACCAGAGCCGAAAGGTATCGGTGATGACCAGGTTGTCATCTGCACAGGGAAAGAGATAAGGAGCACAACCCTGGCCACCAGGGCCGGATTAAAGGGGTTTGAGCCGAGACCGCCATAGACCTGCTTGCCGATCGCAATGGCAATCACCGCACCGAGCAAGGTCAACCACCACGGGCTTGAAGGCGGCAGGTTGAGAGCGAGCAGAACGCCGGTAATGGCGGCGCTGCCATCAGCAACAGTCACCGGCTGCCCCATCAAACGCTGACAGACAACCTCTGTGGCAAGACACCCCAAGGTTGCAATCAACAGGACTGTCAGGGCTGCCGGGCCGAAAAAATAGACTGCCACGGCGCAAGCAGGCAGCAGGCTGTAAAGAACAGCACGCATCACCTTGGACGTGGAATCGCCGGAATGTATATGCGGCGAAGAAGACAGGTAGAGTTGCTTGCTCACGGGTTTTATGAGCTCCTCTTTTTGGCAAGGATGGCGGCCTTACCGTAGCGGATCGCCTGGACCAAAGGAATCGTCGCAGGACAAACGTAGCTGCAGCTACCGCATTCAATACAATCCATGGCGCAATAGTCGGAAGCTTCTGCCAGAAGGTCCCGACGCGAGTATGCAGCAATCGTCGTCGGCAGGAGGTGCATCGGGCACGCTTGCACGCAGCGAGAGCAGCGGATACAGGGGCCCTCTTCCTGGCGATCAACATCTTCATCACGCAACAACAGCAGACCAGAGGTTCCCCGGATTGCAGGGACATTAAAGTCGAGCTGGGTAAAGCCCATCATTGGCCCGCCAAGCACGATCTTGCCCGGATCTTCAGTCACGCCACCACAGACTTCAACCAGGTGAGACAGCGGGGTGCCAATGCGTATCCGCAGATTCTTAGGCTCGCGGATAGCAGGCCCCGTCACCGTACAGACTCTTTCGATCAGAGGTCGTCCAAAGAGGACCGCATCCGCAACAGCTGCCGCGGTCGAGATATTGTGTACGGCAACACTTATATCCATAGGCAATCCACCCGAAGGGACCTCGCGTCCAGTCACCGCAGCGATCAGTTGTTTCTCAGCACCCTGCGGGTACTTGACCTGAAGAGGCAGTATCTCGACTGGCGCACCGGCAGACTCTTTCTCAAGCAGGGCAATCGCATCGGGCTTATTCGCCTCTATACCGATCACCACCCGCTCGGCACCAAAAACATACTGTAGTAAAGCAACACCTTGCAGAACACGCTCGGGCTCTTCGAGCATCATGCGGTGATCAGCCGTCAGGTAGGGCTCACACTCGACGCCGTTGAAGATCAGGGTGCTGATTTTTTTCTCCGGCGGAGGCGACATTTTGACATGCGCGGGAAAAGCGGCGCCACCCATACCAACGACCCCTGCCAAGCGTACTTTTTCGACAATTTCATCTACGGTCAGGCTGCCCGGGTCTCCGGGCTGCAAATCCGTCGACCAAGAATCTTCACCATCCGGCTTGATCACAACCGCCGGCAATGAAGTTCCCCAGGGGTGTGGACGGCTTTCGACGGCAACGACCTCTCCAGAGGTTGGCGCATGCACCGGCACTGAGACAAAACCCTTTGCAGCGCCTATCTCCTGCCCTTTGGACACCGACTGACCGACCTCTACAGAAGCAACGGCAGGAGCACCTATATGCTGCGCCATAGGCACGACAAACTCTGCGGGCAAGGGGCAGTCTTCTATCGCCTTGTGCGATGACCACTGCTTGTTGTCCGGAGGATGTATGCCCCCTGTAAAGGTTTTTAATTTCAACAGTCTCTACCTTAAATCAGGCTGCGTGTGGTTTGTCTGCCGCAACAGGCAAAAGTTTGCTGCCTTCAGGATAACCATCGCTGAAGTCCCGAATGCACTTGGTCGGGCATTTGCCAATCGCCTCAATCGCTTTTTCATCCTGTCCATAAATAACTGTCGCGAGAAAGTCTTCGACCTTATATGCATCAGGAATGGTTTTCTTACAGATATGGCAACCGATACAACCAATCTGGCAGTATTTGCGAACGATTGCGCCCTTATCGTGACTGTTGCAAAGCACGTGAATTTCTGACTCGAAGGGCGTCATGCAGATCACATTCCTGGGGCAGACAGCCACGCACTTTCGGCATCCGGTACATTTTTCACGGCTGATCACCGCCAGACCGTCATCTGTCATTTCGATTGCGTCAAAGGGGCAGGCACGCTGGCAGGAAGCAAGGCCTAGACAACCACCGGGACAAGCTTTTGGCCCACCTGCAATCTTTTGTGCCGCCGTACAATCGGCCAAGCCCAGGTACTGATATTTGACCTGCGCCCTGCGGTTATCGCCCTGGCACAAGACAACAGCAAGCTGCCTTGCTGAAGCCGAAGCCTCGACACCGAGGATCCTCGCCAACTTTACCACCACATCGGCGCCGCCGGGAGGACACTGGTTCAAATCAATGGTTCCTGCTACCAGGGCCTTGGCATAGCCGGCGCAACCGGGAAAGCCACAGGCTCCGCAATTGGCTCC
>JBFLJZ010000142.1:0-14142 GCA_040882925.1 Desulfuromonadales bacterium | reverse complement strand
GCATCGTAATAATAATTGCTGGTGACGAATTCGCCGCTGGCCTTTGAGAACCAGAAGGCTTTCCCGGCGTGTCCTGCCATCGATACGGCGCCCCGGTCCTTGACCGATACACCAAAAACCTTGGCCCGGCCGGCGGTATGGATCGAGAGCTCGTCACCTAAGGTTGTCACCAGGATCGCCGCCGGCGAACGTCCGTCGCTCTTGGCAGCTTTCTGAGTCGAATCAATTTCTGTTTTCTGATCGACACCACCGCCGGCAGTCAAGAGCCGAAAGCGATTATCCTCGATGTTGTACATGGTCCGATTCTCGGTGCGATCGAACCAGACGTTGCCGACCATGCCGTGCACCGACGGATGCGCGCCAGTGGCCAGGGTGACATGACCAACGATCGTCTCGGTGTTGGCGTGGGCGTGATGGGCATCAGCGTAAACCGTCCCCTTCTCCCAAAGATAACGGAAACCTTTCTCGCCGAGTCGTTCATAATAGCGGGTCGGCAGATCGCCGCGCAGGGCATCAACCGTAATCTGCACTACCAGTTTCGGCGCAGACTGAGCCTGCACCAGGGGGGCAGACAGAATAGTAACACTCATCAGACAGGACATAATCGTCAATCTGGTTGTTTTCATTCTATAATTCCTTTGTATTACAGCCGTTCTGAGTCAAATGAAGCAAAAAAAGGGCGCATCAAAAAAAGTGATGCGCCCTTTGAGCCAAGCAAAGCCTCAATGTGAGGCAGGTTGTTGCATCATTTCCATGACCTTGTCGAGACTGAAACTGGCCGCTTTCTGCCGTGGTGGGTACTCCTGGAAAGTTTTCAGGAAGTTGCCAACATAGGCTTGTGCAGGCACCAGCAGGAAGGCACGATCAATCATCCAGTCAAAGTAAGTATTCGAGGTGATCGAGGCTCTTTCGTAGGGATCACGCCTGAGATTTTCGATCATGGGAACACGCAACGGGACAAAAGGCTCCATCCAGACGCGGAATGTGCCTGTGGCCTTCTGTTCCATGAAGAGTATTTTCCAGTCCGCATAGCGCAATGCTGTCAAATCGCCATCATCTGAAAAGTAGAAGATCTCTTTGCGCGGGCTTTCGACCTCATCCGGGTTTTTTAAATGCTCCGTGAGATCATAGCCGTCCAGATGAATCTTGTAATCCCGTGAGAGGGCTTTTGAGTTGTAACCGTCCAGCAGATCTTCCTTGATGTCTTTCTTACCGGCGGCCGCAACAAAGGTCGGTAGCCAATCCATGTGATGCACCACGCCGTTACTGACTGATCCGGGCTTGATCACCCCAGGCCAGCGCACGGCAGCCGGGACTCTCCAGCCGCCTTCCCAGTTGGTGTTCTTTTCACCACGGAAAGGCGTCGCCGCAGCATCGGGCCAGGTGTTGTAGTGGGGACCGTTATCGGTCGAATAGTGCACGATGGTGTTGTCGGCGATCCCCAGCTCATCCAGCACTTTCAGGAATTTTCCGATATGCATGTCATGCTCGACCATGCCATCGGCATACTCGTCCTGGCCGCTGATGCCACGCATCTCCTGCTTGACATGGGTACGGAAATGCATGCGTGTTCCGCTCCACCAGACAAACCATGGAGTCCCGTCTTTGTGTGCTTTCTTGATAAATTCGATAGCAGCGTCGGACGTATCATCATCGACCGTTTCCATGCGCTTTTTGGTCAGCGGGCCTGTATCCTCAATCTTCTGTGTCCCGTCATCCAGTGCCCAGGAGTGAATCACACCGCGTGGCCCGAATTTCTTTTTCAATTCGGGATTCTTGAAGTAGTCTTCGTTTTCCGGTTCTTCTTCTGCGTTCAGGTGGTAGAGGTTGCCATAGAACTCATCGAAGCCATGATTGGTCGGCAGGTGCTCGTCACGGTCGCCGAGATGGTTTTTGCCAAACTGGCCCGTGGTATAGCCCTGGTCTTTTAACAAAACGGCAATGGTCGGATCTTCAACCTGTATCCCTTCTTTGGCCCCGGGCAGTCCGACCTTCGAGAGACCGGTGCGGAAAACGCTCTGACCCATAATGAAAGACGAGCGCCCCGCGGTACAGGACTGTTCGCCATAATAATCGGTGAACAGGATGCCTTCATTGGCGATCCGGTCAATATTCGGGGTTTTGTAGCCGACCAGCCCCCTGGTGTAGGCGCTGATATTGCTTTGGCCGATATCATCGCCCCAGATCACGAGGATGTTGGGCTTGTCTGCCGCCTGAACTGGCATGGCAAACATCAAAATCGACATCGCCATGACTGTAGACGTAATGAATAAAAAAGACTTCTTTATCATCATATGTTCCCCTTTCTTAAATTTTTGAGGTTGATGATTTTATAGATATCTAGCAAGGCAAGTCTAACAGAGAATTTACATAGGGCAATTTTTGTAAATGGCGCTGTTCTAGAAATTGCTATAGGATTGATTTTGATATCCCCGCTGTGGACGAATGGCAAGATTCTAGGTGTCTTGCTCATGTTGTTAAGTCTCGTTAAGGGATAATCTTCTCGTAGCGATTTTCTCCCGTTTTTTCATCCATACCATACAATTCAATGGAGATAACCTCTGTCGAGGCACCTTTGCCTTTGGAGCTGATGTATATCTTTTCCAGGTAGGCCGATTGACCATCAATTTTCGTTTCGGCCCGATACTCCCCTTGGACCTCATGGACTTTGATTTTTCGATTAATTTTGGCGACCATGTCCAGTATGGCAGTATTTTTCTCAGCGTTATATTCGGCCTTGAACCCGTAGGCAAATTTTTTCTCAACCCACTTGAGGTCTTTTTTTTGTCCGTCTTTTGCAAGTCTGATCCAGTAGGCAACGACTGGCTCTTTGGGGTCAAGTTTGCCGTCTGCTTTTATCTGCACGTCATACTGCACGATATTGTCATTTTTGCTGCGCTCGATTTTAAACAAATGCTGGGTTTGACGACTTTTTGCAAGCGATAAAAACGGGATAACGAGCGCTATGCAGAGACAAGCGATCAAGACAATTATTGTTGTTTTACCGGTTCGCACTGAAAACATTCAGACCTCATTCTTGGAGACAGGATAATCTGCTTCGACCAAGCAAAGATGTTAAAATTGGGCACCCTGGATTCCCTTGGATGCAGTTAAAAATGTTACTCACTATTGTCCTCGATTTTAAACGTTCCCTTTGTTCATTTTATATAGTCTGCATAAGAGCATGCAAACTTCTGCTGTAATCATACCTGACCAACAAGAAAAGACTACTTGCATCGTCTCATGGTGGCCTTGATCTTTACGGACTCAACAGCCTCTCAAAAGTGCCTGATATGGCTATCAATAAAAAAGCGGCTTTCCTTTCTTAAACTGTGACATTTAAAAAAAAGCCCCACAGTCCAGGAGGAGGACTGCGGGGCAACGGGTTTCTATGGGTTCTACTTTTTGGAGGGAAACATGAAGAATCATGCTCTGTGGTTTATATATTACCTATTTTGTCAGGATTGTCAACCAAATAATTTTAATGTCAACAAGAACTGTCGAAACTCGAAGCGTTGGGAAATGGCAATCTAAAAATTTCAACTGCCAAACTATTTCCCCACTTAATTGTTTTGGCAAACATAAAGAGTGTTTTTACCAGCTCCTCACCGGGCCAGTATCCACGTGAACGAAGTTCGACCTGGGATAATAACCAACACCGCCGCGGCCCAGCGCCAAGGCTGCTTGGCGCAGTTTCCTGAGAGGAACCTCCGGAATCCTCAAGTCAATCGCCTTGCCCTGCATATGGTAGCTGCGCTTGGCAACACCGGTGCTTTTACGGCTCATCTTTGCATTCGTTTCTGGCGAACGGTATCCGGAAATGATTTCAATCGGACATTGGCAGTCAAACTTGTCTTGCAGGGCAAACAGCAGATCAATGGCTCCCGGGTCGATCGGCTTGACAGAATCTGCGCGATGATCGCGCAACAGGACATTGATCTCGCTCAAAGCGTCTTTGAGGTAAACACCCTGCTCCCAGTAGGCAACCTTGCGCAAGGTTTCGCCGGTATGGGTATTGTAAAGGCTCAAGGAACGGACTTCACTGCCGGACAGGCTGAATCGCGCCCAGGCCGACAGCGGATTGAGACAGACAACGGACGCCAGCAGGCCGACTTTCAGCAGCTGCCTGCGATTGATCGTAAAGCCGGTCTTTTTAGGTTGATCTGTAAACATTAGTTTCAGCATGATCCGTGGAAAAGCTTTTACAAAACAGGAAGCTTCGCATTTTTAATCAGCAAAAGGCGTTCCAATTCGACGGGCGATGGCATTTCTGTCAAGAAAAAACTGTCCGGACAATATTTAATCTAATGGTTTCTGCCGGTTGGAAAATGATCAGGGCATTATCACCAGGTAGTGCAGGTCAAAAGCCCGACGGACACAACCCGTAAATAAACATTGCCGGATCACACAATTGCGTCACCCGGCGTCGTTTTAACACAGCGGGGATTATGGTTCAACTGATTGTTGTCTAATTTTAAATACGTTCAGGATAGCTCGAAAGCAATCTTGAGAATAACCTGGTACTCTGAGACCTTGCCGTCGTCACCAATATGGCCGCGCACTTCCTGGACTTCGAACCAGGAGAGCTTCTCCAGCGACGACTTGGCCCGATCAACTGCACTCTGGATTGCTCCCTCAACACTCTTGTTCGAAGTGCCGATAACCTCGACCTTTTTGTAAACGCGAGACTCACCGTAAGACATTGGACACCTCCATATCTCTGATTAGGTAATGATGCGACGTGAAGGTGTAAAACAATCACGCACAGAAAGATTCTATCAGAGAGGCCCTAATATGCCAGCAGAGCTGACGGGATTCGTCCCGATCGGCAGTATTTACTCGCCGAAAGTGTTGCGATGAACATGAGAAAAAGGAAGATTTTCCGCCAGATGCCCCGGTTTGTGTTCTGCCGGGTAGCCGATGCCGACAATACATTCAACAGCATGTGTATCAGGCAGGCCCAAAAGATCTTTGACGAAACTTTCCGCGGTCGATTCAGCGTCATGCGGTCGTAAACGGACCTGCACCCAGCAACTGCCTAGGCCGAGTGTTTCGGCGGCCAACTGTATGACGATTGCGGCGATCGAGCAATCTTCGGTCCAGACATCACTCTTGTCTTTGTCTGCGGCAACCACGATGGCCAGCGGAGCTTCGGACAAAAATGCCGCCCCGTGCTGTTTGGCATGGCCAAGCTTGCTCAGGAGTTGACGATCGTTGACAACGACGAACTCCCAGGGATTGCGCCCGCGCGATGTCGGTGAGCGTACCGCGGCCTCGATCAGGGCATCGATCTTGCTCGACTCAACGGCCCGGGGCAGGAATTGACGAATGCTTCGGCGCTTGCGCAGTAGGTCCAGAAAGACAGATTCCATGATTAGTTTGCCTCCAGGTAACGGCGAATGACTTCGACCGAGCCCATATCAATCGACTGGACTTCGACACCAAATCCCTGCGGCAGCGTCAGGTTCTGCCGCGGGAACCCCTGGTTGATCCAGGTGATGCGACCGGACGCTTCGATCTTCTCGGCGCTCACCGTCGGCAACAGAAAGCTCGCCCTGATCCGACTGTCCGGAGGGATTTCATCGCGGAATTCGACATAAAAGCCATTCAGGCTGATATCGACGCCCCGGCCCCGGAATTCTTTGCCGTTGATCGAAAAATCAATTGTCATCTGGCAGGGAACACGACGTTCACGGCGTTCGATGTCATATAAATGATGATGCCCGAGGTTGAGGAAAGCCTCGCGGCCGAAGGGCTTTGCCAGGTAACCGTCGCAGCCCGATTCCTCAATTTCAGCGGTCGTTGCGTCTCGATCAGGAGTAAAAACCAGCAGCACGGGAATCTTTTTCAGGTCCGGGTGGGCCTTGATCTTGCGACAGGTTTCGATGCCGTTCATGCCCGGCATCACCACATCCATGTAAATCAAGTCCGGACTCTCACGCAAAGCCGTTTCAAGCGCTTCCTGACCACTCGCAGCCATCAGGATAGTTGCCGGCGTCCGCTTGAAATAATCGCGCATCACCTCGCGAAAATAGGCGACATCATCAACCAGGAGAATCTTCAGGCTGTTTTCAGTCATATTGAGGGCCTCCAGACAACTTCTGCAAAAGACACACTGGATAAACGACCACAAACGTGACGGGTTACTGATTGGCTAGATGTTTCTTCAACACGCAGTAAAAATGCACTGGCGATGATTTTACCTGTCATGCCTGATCATGATTGAGCAGCTCGTGCAACTTGACAATTTTTTTCTCTACCGCAGCAGTAAAATCCTCTTCACCGAACATGTATATGAGCTGGCCGACCATCAGGTACACATCGGCAAGTTCGTCGATAACGACGCCGCGGTCAACTTTACCACGGGCGAAATGCTGCAGCGTGGCGATCAGTTCGGCACATTCCTCGACAGCCTGGGCATACTGGGCTTTTTCGCCCCACTTATCGATTGTTTTGGCATAAAGGTCACGGTGACGCATCATGGTGCGATGATCCTTTGGCATCTGTCCCGATGACAAACAAAAAACGACTATGCAAATATTGCAGTGTCAATACACGGGAATTGCAGCATAACAAGTCGAAGATTAACAGGAAACGACAGAGAAGAGAAACGTTAAATGGAGAGCGGCGAGATATCCGGCAAGCATCAGCGTGAAGCTGCGTTTACCGAATGTTACAGAAGCTGGTCAACCAGGCCGGATTGCATGCAAGGCATTGTTTATTCTTCGTTTTCCTGCACGGCAACACATGGTTCCATGGTCTCAAGGCAGACCCCCTTGACCAGGTCATAGGACAGGCAGAACCCTTCGACCACTTCCTTTTCGACACGGTCACACTTGGATTCATCGATCGTAGCGATGTTCACGGTGATCTCCTTATCGGGTCATTGGACCATTCAGGACAGCTTTAATGATTAAATTACGCAAATAATATGCCATCTCCTGAATTGGACAGCAGGTGAGGCTGATTAACTCCCGGAAACTCGATAATTGCCGTCCAAGAAAAAACCCGCACTTTATTCATGTGCGGGTTCGTTAATCGGGGAGATCATCTGTGTTCAGCATTGCATCAACGCACTGAATGTCTGCGATCGGGGCCCTGATAATCGTTGTTCTCACGTTTTCTGGCCCTGATCGGATCAATTCCTACGGTCGCCCAACCATTTGCTCTCTTGAACTTATGGACACGATGGCTTTCCAGCAAAACATCCAAAACACGGGGAGTAAAATGGTGATAGGTGCCATCTTTCAAAATAACGTCAATGTAAGAGTGTTCGATTCTACCGAGAAATTCCCGCTCCGTCATGCAACTCCTCCACATAGCAAATCAACAAACGCATTCTCAACTTTTTTGCTCTGTAAATCAAGGCAAATCTCTTATTTTCAGCAACTTGCCGAGATCGTTAAGCTTTTCACATAAAAAAGGAATTCGCTCAAAAGAACCTCGTGCTCGTCAAGATTGCCGAGACTGCCAAGCCGACCAGCAAAGTGTACAGGCCGTTGCGAATCCAGAAGTATTTCCGGGTCAATCGATATTTGCCCAGATAATAGATTTCTTTCAAATAGGCATCATATAACTTGTCCTTGTCGGCGATCGCTTCCTTGAAGGCAGTCCTGAACTCGTCTTCGCTGATTTGAGCGTAGGAACGAAAATAAAACAGATTCAGCACACCCTTGACATGCAGCGCCGGAATAATGGCGAAGATCGAGAAAAGGATCGCCAACCCACCGGTCAGCATCAAAAACAGGAAAACCGCAAGGTCGAGCTTGTCATACTGTGTCAGTGAAATCGTCAGGATCAGGGATGATGCCGTCATGATCATCGAAGCCTTCTGGTCGGCCATCTGGTTCAATGTCATGTGCTTGGTCAGGTTGGCACGCAGAGCGTTGCTTGCCAGAAGGCGCGGCAGGACCGGCTCCTCGCTGTTCTGTTCACTCATGATTCCCTCCCTTCAGACGACAACTGTCGCAGCTATGTTTAGCATACCCAATGGCGGCGTTGCCAATAAAAACCAGCCTAGGGGAAGACGAGATAGGTATCAACGCCGTTAAGGTAAAGGTTGTACTGGCTTTCCGTCGCTTCCTTCAAAACATTGGCCGCGAAACCCTTGACCAGGTTGCCGCGCAGCCCCACCCAGCCGACCGCATCGGCCGGGCCGAGACTGAGCAGGTAGCCCTTCTCCCGGTAGCGATACCGGCGCAAAGTCCGACCGGCATTTTGTCTGCGTATATTATGCGCGACCAGCTTGCCTTTACGCAACGCCGCCTGGGCAGTCAGCTGGTTGAGCCCGTTGCCGATATAATCGGCACAGTCCCCGGCGCTGAAAATCTCCGGAAGTAATTGCCCATCGACCTCGACCTGGCCGAACAGATTGCTCTGCACGGCAAAGGGTGACCGTTGTACGCCGGGAAACAGCAGAGTCGCTCTCGACGGCAAGCGATATTCACGGCCGCTGTTTGGCTCGGCGAGGATCACCTGGCCATCCTCCTGGCCGAGGAATTCGGTCTCCGCGAGGTAGTCGATCCCTTCACCGTCGAGTTTGCGGCGGACGTAGCGGTGGACCCCTTCCGGCAACTCGGTGGCCAGCCGGTCAGCGAGGTCGATCAAGCGCAACCTGAAATCAACCCGCTTGCTGCGCAGCTGCTCTTGCAGCTCAAAGAGCGCCTGTAGGCCGGTGGCTCCAGCGCCCACAAACGACAGTTCGATTCGCCTTGTCTTTGCTTCACTCAGCCAGCGCTCCAACAACTGCGGACCCCGACCCTCCTGCAAGTCTGAGATGTCATAGACATCCGTACTGTGCGTCTGCAGCAGCGGGTGGGAACCGGTACAGACCACCAGCCAGTCGAAGGCCAGATCTCGATCAGTCAACGGCAGCTTTTTCGTCTGTTGCCAGGATTTCAGGTCCGCTGCGGTGAAATTGAGCCGATGCCGATGGAAAGCAAAACCGAATCGTTCTGCCAGCTCAGCGAATGGGACCTGGAAGTCGGCAACCGGCTGTGCAAAGGTCTTGTGCAGGTTGGTGATTTTGCAATGTTCGGCCCGGCCGTCGATCAGCAAGAGCTCCAGTTGCGGGGCTTGTTTTGCCAACTCGATCAGGCACGCCAAACCGGCGTAACCGCCGCCGACGACCACAACTCTAGCCATAATTCACTCCTTCCACCGAACAATCCCATTGTCTTCGCTCGCCGTTAATGCAGCGGACCCAGGTCGACACCTTCCAGGAGATAATCTGTTTCATCGGCGCTGGTCGTCGCACGGTCGATCCGACCCGGCACCTCCGGCAGCAAAATCCGGGTCGCATACGCATTACGCCGCAGCAACTGTTCCGGGATGCCGTGTTTCCAGGCATGGCCATTGCCCGCCAGAACCACGACGGTCCGATCAGGATTCTCCAGCAGGTAGCTTTCCAGATTGACCGCCATACTCGCGTCCCAGAGGATCTGCGCTTCGCAAAAATTCTCGAAAGCCGTGCCTTCCAAGGGATGGCCCTGCAGGGTTCGGGACATGAACGCCCGGTAACGGGGGCTGACATCGCAATAGCTCAGCGGCAGATCCTTGCGCTGTTCTGCACTCAGCGAATTAAAGCCGCTGCGTGCCACCTGCTTGACCAGTTGCCGCGGAATATTCAGGCCGACCAGCGGAATCCGGTTGTCGCGGGCGTAGAGGAAAATCTCCCGATAGATCGGCCAGTAGCTCCAGTGCCGATCAAAAATCTCGCGGAATTCATTTTCCTCGAGCTCACCGTCGCGCCAGCGGTCGAGATCTGCCTGGCCATCCTGCCGGAACATCTCCAAAGCGATGCTGACCGGCACACCGGCCTC
Source organism: Desulfuromonadales bacterium (assembly GCA_040882925.1). GTDB lineage: Bacteria > Desulfobacterota > Desulfuromonadia > Desulfuromonadales > BM103 > JAFDBW01. Next base: position 4,321 of record JBFLJZ010000142.1, on the reverse strand, counting down.
GGACAATGCCTTGATCACCTGCAGTTGGGCCGCGTGGTGGCTGGCCTGGTCATGGATTTCGCCAATAAATACGACCTGGACAGCGGACACATCTTCGATCATCTCCTCCAGCGTCGTCTCTTGCAGACGATTAAGATCAAAGCTGTGTGCAACAGCGAAACCGGTGCCGACCATATTCAAGGTCAGCAGCAGTAACAACAGTCTGATGGTTATCATGTGATTCTCCTTGGATCAAGTCGAGCGCGCATGCGTCGCCCGACGGGTAACGGCCGGAGGCCGCCTGGGAACAAGGCAGAGTTACAAAATCCTGGGCCCTTGAAAATGACTCGCCGAGGACCTTTTGCTTGGTTTACTTTGAAGCGGAAAGCCCAGACCGCTCGCCGTGGTGGAATACAGCGCCTTGGCAGGACATTCAGAGTTCTGCGTTGGTAAGAGTCGGGCTTGGAGGCATGTGTTCCTCGACTTGTCAGCATCTTTGACGCTCCTCCGAGTTGTGTTCCAGGATGTGTTCCGCCAGGCCAGCGCCACTGCGCCAGGCATCTTCAACTCGGCGACCGAGGCACCAGTCGCCGCACACCCCGAGCTGTAACTGCCCATCCCAGATAAACGGGCTGCCGAGAGGCTCTTCGGCAAACGCGTAGCGCCAGCGATGTGTGAAAAGCAGTTCGTGTCCCTGCCGACGACCGGCCAGTTCGGCGAAGTTCGCCAATAAATGCCGGCCGACCGTTTCCGGCGGCTCCTCGAGAAAGCGCTCGGAGCAGCTTTTCTGCGCCTGAACCAGGTAGATATGGTCGCTGCCCCGCCCCGGCTTGGCGCTGTTGTTGACGATCCGACGAAGCACTGGATGCTCGAAAACTGCGACACCGGGCCACTGTTCGATTGGTTTATCGGTGCGGATTGCCGCCACCCAGGAGGGCTCCATGCGGACCCGTTCGAGCTGTTCGGCAAACAACGACTGGTCCACCACCAGCATCAGCGCCTGGGGTGCGGGCACCGCAACCACCACCAGGGCCCAGTCACCTAACCGGCTACCGCCATCGTTGTACAGCTGCCAACCATCCGCGCCCGCTTCGAGCCGGGCGATGCGTGTCGAGGGTTGGAAGCGCAGTTCACCAAGTAAACCTCGGGTGATGGCACTGTTGCGCGGCACGCCGATTAAATCAATTTGCTCGTCGCTGCGCAGTTGTCCCACGACCTGCGGACGCCAGGCCTGCAGAATGCCGGCCGGCAGCTGCTGGCGAAGAAAATCGCTGAAGTCCGGTTCGGCCGAAAAATAAGGTGCGCCATGATCGATCCAGCCGCCCGGATAGGATCGACTGGCAAGACGGCCTCCGGTGCCCTTGCTTTTATCGAATACGGTGACTTGGTAACCTGCCTTGCGCAGGGTTCTGGCGACTGTCAAGCCGGCCATGCCGGCGCCGATCACGGCTGTTTTCATTTTCACTCCTTTTGGTCTTCAGGGTTAGCGTTGTCGCCTCAGGGTTAAAGCCGCCAGCAGCAGGCTGACAAAGGAGAGATGCAGGGTCCACTGCAACTGCAGGCGCTGCAGATAAAAAGCCAGGGCAAGAAAAAAGATCAGCCAGCCGACCCGCCGCAGCTGCTTGGCCAGCTGTGCCAGCAGATAAGCACGATCGGCGTTCGCCATGCGCACCACCAGATCACCCTGCTCGGCCAGTTCGACCACTCGCCGTGCCTTGATCACCGTCATCGGCAGCTGCAGCAATTCGTGCTTGATCTTCTCCACCGGCAATCGATCCTCACCCAGTGCCCGTGGCAGATTGTCCTTGAGGATTGGCAGGATATCCTTGATGCCGTTGAAGTTCTCGATGTACTGGGTGCCGAGCCCCTCAATCAGTGAACTGACCCGCATGACGTAAATGACATCCTGGGGCAGCTTGAAAGGCTGATCGTTGAGTGCCTCGAGGATGCCCAGGGCCAGTTCCTGCATGCTCGAGGCGTCGAGATGTTCGCTGTCGAAAATCTCGAACAGCCTTTCCGCAACGCTGCTCAGGGCATTGAAATCCGACTCTTCGGTGAGGATTCCCATCCTGCGGGTGGCACTGAGCAGCATTTCGAAATCCCTCTCGTAAGCCGACTTGACGGCGTAGATCATCGCCTGGCGCATCTGCTGCGGAATGCGACTGACCATGCCGAAATCAAGCAGGATCAGCTCGCCGTTGGGGCTCACCAACAAGTTGCCGGGATGCGGGTCGGCGTGAAAATAGCCTTTGACGAGCATCTGTTCGGTATAAAACAGAACGAGTCGCTGCATCAACTCCCGGAACGGCACATCGAGGCGGGCAACGGCTTCGACATCATCGAATCTGACACCCTCTTCGAAGCTCATCACCAGCGCGGTCTCTGAACTATACTCCTGGTAAGGGACCGGAAAACGGATCCCGGAATCTGCGTAGACGTGGCTGAAGTGTTCCAGGTTGGCCAGTTCCTGCAACATGCTCACCTCCTGCAAAATCACCTCACTGAACGCACGCAAAACCGATTCGATGGAATGCCGGGTCTGATCGGTGAATAACGGCCGGAACAGCCGCAGAAAAAGCTTGAGCAGAAAGATATCGACCTTGACCTTGAACTGGATATTTTCCCGCAACAGCTTGACCGCGACGATTTCACCGGAGCCGCGCAAACGGGCCTGATGCACCTGGCCGATCGAAGCACTGGCGAGCGGTTGTTCGATGAACTCGGCAAACACCTCCGGCTCGGGAAAAGCGCGCTTGAAAGCGCGTTGCCGGTGTCGATCGCTCATTGCCGGCATCTTGTCATGCAGCTGGCGCAAGGCCTGCAAATAATTTTGCTCAAAAAAATCGGCCCGTGTTGCCAAAACCTGGGCCAACTTGAGAAAACTGGCGCCAAGGGCACGGATGTTCGCCACCAGTTCTTGCGGGCCAAGCGGTTTCCACAGCAGCCAGCGCGAACGGCGCCGGAACAACAGAAAAACCGTGACCAGAAACCGGAATACAGCATAACTGCGTTGCGGGCGGCAGTAATAGATGGCGATCAGAGCACGACGAAGCACCTACTTCTCCAGTTCTTTTTTCAGTTTTTTCAGATCCTGCCTGGTCGCCAGGTCGAGCTCGGAGACAACCTCTTTGAGAGTCTCTTTCAACATCGACTTGAGCTGTTCCTTCTCCTTCTCACCACGCCGGGCCAGCTCATCAAAAAAGTTCCGCGCATGCTCTTCGCTTTTTTCCTGAAAGGATTTCAGCTCTTCATTACTGGCCTCGAGCTTCTCTTTCATCGCCAAGGCACCACCAAGAACAGCATAAAACAAATGATCCAGCTTGCTATCCATGACTTGCTCCTTTTGTCAGTTAATTTTTTTCTTGATTTTTTTCTTTTTATTTATATTATTCAGATAAATACTAATTTGTCTAGGACAAATATGAAGATTCTGCAACTCAGTCAGGAAATCGGTGTCGGCATCGACACCCTGCGCATCTGGGAACGCCGCTACGGTTTCCCGGTACCCGGTCGCGATGCCCGTGGCCACCGCAGCTATAATCGCAGTCAGGTAGAAGAGCTGCGCGTGGTAAAAAAACTCCAGGATTTCGGCCAGCGCCCGGGCAAGATTTTCGCTCTCAGTCCACCCGACCGCCGCGAACTGCTGGACAGGTTGACCACGCACAAGCTGCCGAGCGATGCACATCTGAAACGATTGGTTGATGAAATGAGTCCCCGACAAATCGCGGCAGAACTGGCTGATCAACGCAGCAAGCTTGATCTGAGCGGCTTCATCAAACATTGCGTGATGCCGTTGCTGCAGTTGCTCGATCATGGCTGGACCACCGGGCAGCTGAGCATCGCCCGGGAACACCTGATCACCGAACAACTGGAGAACCTGCTGAAAAACGAACTGCACAAAACAGCCATGGAGAACCGGCCGCAGATTGTATTTCTAACCTTGAGCGGCGAGCGCCACAAACTCGGCTTGTTGCTCTCGGCGGTGACTTTTCAACAGGCCGGACTCCACATCTTTTGGCTCAGGGAAGAGCTGCCCTTGTCAGAAATTCCGCAGCTGGCCATTGATCTCGGCGTTGCCGGTGTGGCCCTGTCATTCAGCAGCCATTATGCCCGGCGCCAGGCCAAGCAGGACCTGAGGGATTTGCGCCGGCAACTCGATGCTAAAGTCAAAATCATCGCCGGGGGGGATGCGGTTCAGCATATGAGCAGTCTGCCGGATCTGCTGGTCTGCAATGATCTGGAGCAAATTCCACAGCTGGTCAGCAGGCATTTCGTTAAGCGGCAAAGTCATGAGGAGAGACGATGAACCCAACCGTCAGCTTTGCCAAGAGTCGCAGCACGG
>JBFLJZ010000141.1:0-3201 GCA_040882925.1 Desulfuromonadales bacterium | reverse complement strand
ACTCCTTGAGGCCGACGTAGACCGCATCGGCGCCGAATTCCATGGCGGCAAAAAATGCCTCGAGGCTGCCGGCCGGGGCGAGCAGCTCCGGTTTATTTAAAGGGTTTCTCTGCATGATCATCTTTGAGCCTAAAGCATAGCGCGTTTTCTGCGCCGCGGCGAAAGGAAAAGCCGGGAGAACCCGGCTTGTCCGTCGCTTCGCACTCTATCATGCGACCAGAAAACTGGCAAGCAGGGCCTTGGCTGGTGCACATCCGGTTGCGAAAGCCAGAAAGCCGGTCGTTTAGCACAGAGCGTTTCGATAAAAGCATGGTTGACTTGCAATGCGTGTCACATCTCTCTATCATTAATAATATAGCAAGATTTTCATGCTAAGGAATTTTATGGCTTTACTCAAGATTCGCCACTACCCGGACCCGGTCCTGAAAAAGGTCGCCGCACCGGTCACCGAGTTTGACGAAACACTGCGCCAGCTGGCCAACGACATGGCCGAGACGATGTACGCTGCTCCCGGCGTCGGCCTCGCCGCACCACAGGTCGGCATCAGCAAAAGGCTGACGGTGATCGATTGCTCGGCACGCGACGAAGACGCCCAGCTGCTGGTGATGGTCAACCCGGAAATCATTGATCAGGAAGGTGAAGCCTGTGAAGAAGAGGGTTGCCTGTCGGTCCCGGAATATTATGCCAAGGTCAACCGCAGCGCCAAAGTGAAGGTGCGGTTTCAGGACCTGGACGAACACATTCACACCATCGAGGCGGAAGGCCTGACGGCGATCGCCTGCCAGCATGAGATCGATCACCTCGACGGCATCCTTTTCGTCGATCATCTCTCGCCGCTCAAGCGCAGCATGTTTCGCAAGAAGTGGAAGAAAATCCAGGAACACCTCTCGGAGCAGATGTGATGCAGCCGCAGGACTTACGTACCGTTTTCATGGGAACCCCCGCTTTTGCCTTGCAGACCCTGCAGGGCTTAATTGATGCAGGCTGCAATCTGGTTGGCGTCTATACCCAGCCGGACCGGCCCAAGGGGCGCGGCAAGCAGATGGCAACACCACCGGTCAAGGAACTTGCCCGGCAGCACGGGATCCCGGTTTACCAGCCGCATAAGCTCCGTCAACCGGAGGTGGTAGCCGAACTCGAGGCGCTGGCTCCCGACCTGATCGTGGTCGTCGCTTACGGCCAGATCCTGCCGCAGAGCGTGCTCGACATCCCGACCCACGGCTGCATCAACGTGCACGCGTCTCTGCTGCCCAGGTACCGCGGCGCTGCACCGATCAACAAAGCGATCATCGACGGCGCAACGGAAACCGGTATTACTACCATGTATATGGACGTTGGCCTGGATACCGGCGATATGCTGGTGAAAAAAACCCTGACGATCGGCGCCGAAGAAACCGCCGGCGAACTGCACGACCGCCTGGCCGTACTCGGCCGCGAGGCCATGGAGGAGACTCTCCGGCAGCTCTGTGCCGGAACCCTGCGGAGAGAAGCCCAGGATGATGCTCATAGCAGCTACGCTCCGATGATGAAAAAAGATGATGGCCGAATCGACTGGAGCCGCTCCGCCCTGGAGGTCCACAACCAGGTGCGCGGTCTCGATCCCTGGCCCGGCGCCTATACCAGCCTGGACGGCGAAATGCTGAAACTGGCCCGCACCACGCCGCAGGACAACGGTGATACGCCTCCCGGCACCGTTATCGCTGCCGACCGGGATGGCGTGCGCATCGCCTGCGGCAGCGGCACGCTGCTGGTCGGGGAGCTGCAGCTGGCTGGCCGCAAACGCCTTGTCGCAGCAGATTTTTTGCGCGGCTGTCCGCTTCAGCCGGGGACCTGCCTCGGTTAGACCGGAGCTATTGATTTTCTCTGATTCATGGATATATTGACTGGCACGAGGAAGCAGTCACTTCACTTCTAGCTATTCAGACAAGGTTTATAAAGACATGAACACCATCCGTACTGTTGTGCTCCTGACCGTTCTGACCCTCGGCCTGGTTTTTATCGGCGGCATGATCGGCGGCCAGCAGGGTGCCCTGATCGCCCTGATCCTGGCCGGCGTGATGAACATGGGCTCATACTGGTTTTCCGACAAGATCGTGATTAAGATGTATCGCGGCAGCGAGGTGACCAGCGGCCAGCTGTTTGACGTGGTTGCCGAAATCTGCCAGACCAACCAGTTGCCGATGCCGAAGGTTTACACTCTGCCGCAAGCGACGCCGAACGCATTCGCCACCGGCCGTAACCCGAATCACGCCGTGGTTGCCGCAACCGAGGGGATCATGCAGATCCTGACCCGCGATGAACTGAAAGGGGTCATGGCCCACGAGATGAGCCACGTCATGCATCGTGACATCCTGATTGGCTCGATCGCGGCAACCATCGCCGGGGCCATCGCCTACTTGGCCCATATGGCGCAATGGTCGGCAATCTTCGGCGGCTTCGGCCGCGACGACGAAGACAGCAACCCGATCGCCCTGATCGCCCTGGCGATTATCGCGCCGATGGCGGCGATGCTGGTGCAGATGGCGATCTCCCGCTCCCGCGAGTACGAAGCGGACAAGGGTGGGGCGCGGCTATGCGGCAACCCGTTGTCTCTGGCCAACGCCCTGCGCAAGCTGGAGAATGCCAACCAGGCGATGCCGATGCCCCGGGTCAACGAGGCGACGGCGCACATGTTCATCGTCAATCCGCTGCGCGGCAAGGGCGTCAAAGCGCTGTTTACCACGCACCCGCCGATGGCCGAGCGGATCCGGCGCCTCGAGGAGATGGCCGGATAGAGAAGTCGAGCAAGCTCATGCAAAAGGACGGTTCCGCTAGGGAACCGTCCTTTTTATTCCACTATCATATCTTGTGTTGCTTTTTGCTTTGCCTTTCCCTCCGTTTGCCTACTTTTCTTGGCCGGCAAGAAAAGTAGGGCGCCTGCCGGGCGCAACCGGCAAACCATCTATCAATGCAAGTGGATGCAGGGGGTGCGGCCCCTGGCGCCGTCTTACTTTCTTTGCCCCCTATACCTTGCCCGCTGCGCGGGTTCCCGATGCCGAAAAGATGAACGTCGGCAGAGCGAAAACTCGGCTGGCGCCTCAAACAGTTCGCACTGCTGATCGACGTTAATCCATATATGGTCTCCCCCCAGTTTGCAAGAGCATCGTGACGAATGACGAGGGACAAGATTGCTACCATATATCCGGCCTCTTTTGGGCAGTT
>JBFLJZ010000140.1:0-3123 GCA_040882925.1 Desulfuromonadales bacterium | reverse complement strand
TGGTTGATCATGCGTTTGACCAGTTTGCCGTTGAGTTCCCCGGACACATCGGCCAGCACTGCAACCACCCGGTCTCCCCTTTCCAGGCGCACCTGTGATTGACGGCAGTGAAAGTCGATAGACTCATTATTTATGTCCAGGCTGCGCAAGCGATCCGGGACAAATGCCGGACGAGGTGGCGGGACAACCCAACAGGGGAAACGGTATTTCTGGAACACAGCGGCAATCTTGTTGGTCTGCTGCAGATTCCCCCGGCCAAACATGGCAAGTCCCTGGCCGGTCAGACGTTGGCGGGCAGTGTAAGTGTCCAGTCCAAAATCGTTTTTGAGGCGAATCAGCAACGGCTCAAGGTCGTCTCCCGTGAAGGGTTTCTGACGAACGATCAGCTGGTATGTTTTGTTCTCCTCGTTCATCAAAGCCACCTTGAAAAAGCCACCGGAAGGACCTTAGGATGAGCGATTTATTGTCCAGCAAGCTTCAGGGCTGGCAGAATCTTCTTGTGGGCTCCGTGCAGGGCAAATCTTGCCACATCCTCCCCGGGAACCCATTGTCCTTGAGTCTTTTCTGCTACGACAGGCGTTGGGTCGGCCCGGGCCATAAAAACTGCAAGATCAAGCTTGAAATGACTGTAAACATGACTGACATCAACCAGGCCCGTGAGCTTGCCTTTCAGCTGCAGGTCTTGCAACAAGCCGGATGCGACATCTTCAGCATCAAGATCCTCTGGACAATCTGCCGTCGGGAACTCCCACAAGCCGCCCAGGAAACCCTCTACGGGCCTCTGCTTGAGCAAGAGGTTATGTCCCGAGAAGACAACCACGGCAACCTGGCGACGAACGGCGAGAGCGCCTTTCTTTTGCTTGACCGGCAGATCTTCTGCCATGCCTTGCGCGTAAGCCCGGCAGAGTTCACTGATCGGGCAGCTGTCGCAAAGAGGCTGGCGCGGGACACAGATCATTGCCCCCAAATCCATAATCGCCTGGGCGTAATCATGCGCCGCATCATCAGGCGTCAGTTGCTCTGCCCACTCCCAGAGCTGCTTTTCGGCTTTGCTGCTGCGCGGGTCGTCCCGCCAGGCAAACAGACGCACCAGGACCCGCCGGACATTGCCGTCGAGAATCGGCGCCGGTTGATCGAAGGCAATGGCCAGGATGGCCCCTGCTGTGGAACGACCGATTCCCGGCAGGGCGACCAGCTTATCAAGGGTTTTCGGGAACTCTCCGTTTGACGTCGCAACGACCTCACATGCGGTCTTGTGCAGGTTGCGGGCCCGTGAATAATAGCCGAGTCCCGCCCACACGGCGATCACATCATCGAGCGACGCCGAAGCGAGACATTCCACGGTCGGGAATCGTTGCAGGAAACGTTCGTAGTAAGGGATCACCGCTGCAACGGTGGTCTGTTGCAGCATAATCTCGGAAACCCAGATACGGTAAGGGTCGCGGGTCTGCCGCCATGGCAGGTCACGGCCCTCTCTGCCGTACCAGGCAAGCAGACGACGGGCAACGGCCTCTCGGTCAAAGGGCAGGCTCATTGCAGGCTCGCTCCTCGCGCCTCGCTGTTTCATCCTATTTCCCGCAGCAGCGCCAGGGTCTTGTCCATTTCCTCGCGGGTCCCGATGGAGATGCGCAGGCCGTGTGCCAGGGCCGGGTCAGTGAAGTAACGGACCAGGACCTGGTGCTGGTAAAGAGCATCATAAACCCTCTGGCCATCTCGGTCCGGCGGGCTGGCGAAGAGGTAATTGGCACTGCTTGGCAGCACCGTGTAGCCGAGGCCGAGCAGTTCCTCTCTGAACCAGTTGCGGATGTCGCAGATGCGTGCGATACATGCACTGAAGTACGCCTGGTCCTTGAGTGCGGCAACTGCCGCTGCCTGTGCCAACCGGTCGAGGTTGTAGTGGTCGCGGATCTTGTCGAGGGCAGCAATAATCTCCGGCCGGGCTATCGCCAGGCCCAGCCGCATCCCGGCAAGCGAGTAGCTCTTGGAGAGCGTTCTGGTGACGACGACGTTTGGCTTCTCTTGCACCAGGCCGAGACAGTTGCTGGTCGAAAAATCTGCATACGCTTCATCGACCACCAGCAATCCGTCGCAGCGGTCGGCCAGGGCAGCCACTTCGGCAGGCGACCAGGTCAGGCCGAGGGGCGCGTTCGGCGTGGTGAGAAAGAACAGGCTTCCGGAATAACGTTCGGGGAGCCCGATGATCTGCCGGTCTTCGGTCAGCCGGAAAGTTTTGACTCTTGCCCCCTGAACCTCGGCAAGGGTCGCATAGTAGGAGTAGGAAGGGTGCAGGTAGGCGATCTCCTCAGCTTCACCGGCACAGGCCCTGATCAGGTTGTTGAGGAGTTCATCGGAGCCATTGGCCATGATCACCCAGTCAACCGTGTAACCATAGAGGTCCGCAGCAACCCGGCGCGCTTCAAGACTGTCAGGATCGGGATATTTGCGCAGGTCTTCACCGGTCGCCTGCCGGATCGCCTCGATGACCTTCGGCGACGGCGGGAAGGGGTTCTCGTTGGTGTTGAGTTTGATCCAGCCGGCCTCGTCCGGCGGCTGAAAACCGGGCACGTAACCGGTCATATCGGCGATGTTCCTGCGAAGGTAAGACATGTACTCTCCTACTTTATTGGTATCCAGAATCCAGTATTAAGTATTCAGAAGACATTGACTTTAGACTCTCATTCTGAATACTGGATTCTGGATACCGACTTAATATTCCTCAAGTATTTCATATGTCGTCGTCCGTCGGACCGGCTGAAACCCGGCAGACCTCGCCAGTTCGACAATCTCTGCCTGAGACATGCGGAAATCGACCCCGGCAGCGGCAACGACATTCTCTTCCAGCATGGTCCCGCCGAGATCGTTGGCACCGAAATACAGCGCGACCTGGGCCATGCGCGCCCCCTGGGTGACCCAGCTGGCCTGAATGTTCGGCACATTGTCGAGAATTACCCTGGACAGTGCAAGAACTTTCAGATATTCAACACCGCTCGCCTGCTCGCCGCCCAAAGCGGTGTTGCCCGGCTGGTAACTCCAGGGGATAAAGGCTGTGAAGCCGTTTTTCTCGCTTTGCAACTCGCGCACGCGGAAGAGATGTTCGACGATGTCTTCAGGCTGCTCTCCGGC
>JBFLJZ010000139.1:0-3188 GCA_040882925.1 Desulfuromonadales bacterium | reverse complement strand
GTGTTATTCCCGACTGGGGCGAGGGCTTCTTTATCGCTAAAGAGGACGGCTCTTATAGACAGCCAAGCACATCTGAACGCAATAGCACCTACACCCGTGAAGGTCACAAGCTGGCTGTTGATCTTGGCCACCAATTGCTTGCGGCGGCACCCGAGTTTTCACCGACAGAGATCACCCATGTGATCACAGCCTCCTGCACCGGGTTCTTTAACCCCGGAATCGATTATTTTCTATGCCAGGAGCTAGGCCTTCCCACCAACACGAAACGTTACCATCTCGGCTTTATGGGCTGTTATGCAGCCTTCCCGGCGCTGAGCATGGCGGCTCAATTCTGCCAGGCTGACCCTGAAGCCGTTGTGCTGGTCATGTGCCTGGAGCTCTGCAGTCTTCACCTGCAGATCAATGGCAGCGAAGATACGATTCTGGCCAATTCGCTCTTTGCCGATGGCGCCGGAGCGGTCCTGGTCAGTGGCCGCTCACCGCAACCAGGAATCGACACCTATCGGATAGACGACTTCGACTCCGCACTTATCCCGAGCGGAAAAGAAGCCATGGCCTGGAGTATCGGCGACCTGGGCTTCGATATCTCACTCTCGAGTTATGTCCCGAAAATTATCGGTGCCGGCATCAATGACCTCCTGGTGCCTCTTCTCACCAAGAATAAACTATCAATTCAAGACATTGATCGCTGGGCCGTGCACCCGGGAGGCAAGACAATTATTGACAAGGTCGCCAAAAGCCTCAGTCTCTCTGCGGGTCAAGTTCAACCCTCGAGAACAGTTTTGCAAAAGTTCGGCAACATGAGCAGCGCAACCATTCTTTTTGTTCTTAAAGAGACCCTCTCTCAGGCGGCAATATCAGGTCAGGAGAAAGTCTGCGCCATGGCTTTCGGCCCGGGGCTAACTGTCGAAATGGCGCTACTTCAGGCAAACAGGGCCACCAATGGCAAGCGCTCCTGATTATGATGTAATCATCGTCGGCGGCGGGCCGGTGGGCCTGATGCTGGGGAACCTGCTCGGAAAGAAAAATCTCAACACTCTACTGATAGAAAAAACTGCCGCACCGCCTGCCGAATCTATGGCAATCGGCGTCACCCCGCCCTCTCTTGACCTCTTTCAAGCACTTGGCCTTGATGACGTTCTTGTCAATCGTGGCATTCGCGTTGAGCTTGCCAAGGTTCACGAAGGAAGACAACTCGCAGGAGAACTCAGTTTTCAATCTCTGGACAATCCCCACCCCTATATCCTCGCCGTCCCTCAGGCCACGACGATAAATGTTTTAGAGGAGAACTTATTGCGTTACGGAAGCGTCACTCTTTGTCGAAAAACCAGTTTGATAGAGATTGAACAGACGGAAAAGATGGTCACGGCGAAAGTAAAAAAAACGGGGGCGACTGAATTCAAGCAAGTAACGGCTTCGTTTCTGGTCGGTTGCGACGGCCACAGCAGTGTCGTCAGGGACCTGGCAGGAATAAAACTCACCGGAGAGAAGGAATACCCGGTTTGTTTCCTGATGGCTGACTTTGCCGACAATTCCGGCCTTGGAGATGAAGCCCATCTGTTTTTTAGCCGTCATGGCTCAGTCGAGTCATTCCCGCTGCCAAAAGGACAGCGACGTTGGATTATACAAACTGACCATCTGATAAATTCTCCGGATAAAGCGTTACTGATCAGGGACGTGCAAAGACGGACTGGTTACGCCTTGAAGGGGTCAAAGTGCTTCTCAGAAAGCATGTTCAGGACAAGGCGTTTTGTTTGCCAGAGCTATCATAGTGATCGAGTTGCTTTGTGTGGTGATGCTGCACATGTCATGAGCCCGGTTGGCGGTCAAGGCATGAACACAGGTTTTGCCGATGCAGAATTCCTCGCAGAGGCCCTGTTTAAACATTTTTCCAATAGCGAGGATTTCCAGGCCCTGTTTGAAGAGTATGACCATTTACGTCGTCTTGCCTTTACCGTGGCAGCCACACGTGCAGAAAGGGGCATGTGGGTGGGAACACGTCGTGGGTCGCTTGCTTCAGTATTACGCCTCTTCCTTGTCAAAGCCCTGCTTGGTCCAATTTTCAACAAATCACTCCCTGCTTATTTTGCTATGCTGACAATTCCTTACCGTTCATTGAGTTCACTTGACAACGACCAGCATTGATTTTGGATAACGCCTGTGACTGAATCTCCCCAAAAATCATCCAAGACCATTGAGATACTGCTGTTATGGTTGACCGGAAAAGGGCGTAAATGGTCACTTTTCGGAGTCTTGGCAGCAACCCTGTTCTTCGCTTATTTTGCTCTCCAGGTTCCCATTGAGAGCAGTAATGTCTCAATGGTGTCACATGCCAGGGAGTTACAGGGGAATTATGACAGCTTTCGAAAGATTTTCGGCAATGATGAAGTGTTGCTTCTCGCAATAACCCACCCCGACTTGCTAGAGCCTGAAAGTCTACAAACAATAAAACAGATTACACAGGAACTCACCGGGATTGAGGGTGTCACAAGAGTTTTAAGCCTGACAAATGCCGAGCAACTTGTCGCCGGAGACTTCGGGATTGAGCTTGTTCCACTTATTCCTGAACAAGGCGCCGGGAAGACATATCAAAACTCAATCACCAAGTCTCTTGAGCAGAATCCTGTCCTTGAGCAGTTGCTGATATCACAAGATCTAAAAACAAGCATAGTCATTATTGACCTGACCGGTAATATTGATCAGCAAGGACGCGGCCTGGCAGCCATAGAGAAGTTGCTTTCATCGGACTACAGCGATAAGAACTGGCACCTGACCGGCATCCCTTTGCAAAAGCTGACCGTCTCCCGTCTGATCCAACGTGATCAACAGGTTGTTATTCCTTTTTCGACCCTGGTTCTCGGCTCACTTCTGCTGCTGGTCTTCAGACGTTTTTCAGGCCTGTTGCTTCCACTTGCAGTCATGGCAATCAGTCTCTGCTGGACCGTCGGAATTTATACCCTATGCGGGTTATCACTCAACACCATCACGGCCTTGCTGCCACCCGTCATTATGGTTCTGTCTGTCTCGACCACGGTGCATCTTTACAATGGCTGGTTGCAACTCGCAGGCAAACCAGGAAATCCGAAACCTTTGATCGTCGAAGAATTTCGCGAACTGTTTCTCCCCTGCCTGTTTACCGCAATTACTACGGCACTAGGTCTTGTCTCCTTGACGGTCAGTTCTATTCC
>JBFLJZ010000138.1:0-9302 GCA_040882925.1 Desulfuromonadales bacterium | reverse complement strand
CTGATCGATAAGGATGCCAGAGTCAAAAAGCTGTTTAAAGTCGCCCTGTCGCTGGAAGGCCTGACCCGACACGCGTCGACCCACGCGGCCGGAGTCGTGGTCACGCCGGAGCCCTTGACCAACTACCTGCCCCTCTACGTTGATCCCAAGTCACAGGGCCAGGTCACCCAGTTTGACATGGGGTATGTGGAGAAAATTGGCCTGGTCAAGTTCGACTTCCTCGGTTTGAAAACCCTCACGGTTATTGACAAGACCGTCAAGCTGATTAGGGTGAAAAATCCTGAATTCGACCTGGGACTGATACCTCAGGACGATGAGGAAAGCTTTCAGCTGCTCAGCCGTGGTGAAACCACCGGCGTCTTCCAGCTCGAATCCTCCGGTATGAAGGAATACCTGATCAAGCTCAAGCCGTCCCGTTTTGAAGACCTGATCGCTATGGTCGCTCTTTATCGACCGGGCCCGCTTGGCTCCGGGATGGTTGATTCGTTTATCAAGCGTAAGCATGGCGTCGAGGAGTTCGGCTATGATTTCCCGCAGCTGGAGCCAATTCTCAAGGACACATACGGCGTCATTGTCTACCAGGAACAGGTCATGCAGATTGCCCAGATCCTCGGCAATTACAGCCTGGGTGCCGCTGATTTGCTGCGTCGGGCAATGGGCAAGAAAAAGCCGGAGGAGATGGCCAAACAAAAGAAGATTTTCCTCGAAGGCGCCAAACAGAACAAGCTGGAGACAAAGAAGGCCGAAGCGGTTTTCGACCAGATGGAGAAGTTTGCCGAGTATGGCTTCAACAAGTCCCACTCCGCTGCCTATGCCTACATCGCCTACCAGACTGCTTACCTAAAGGCGCATTCCCCGGTGGAATTCATGGCGGCACTGCTGACCGAGGATATGGAGAACACCGAGAAAGTCATTAAAAATATCAACGAAATCAGGAATATGGGGGTCGCTATCCTGCCACCTGATATTAATCAGTCATGCCGGAACTTCACAGTACATGAAAAAGATATCCGTTTCGGTCTCGGTGCAGTCAAAGGGGTTGGCGGGGCAGCCGTCGAAGCGATCGTCGAAGCCAGGCAGGATGGTCCGTTCAGTTCTCTGCACGATTTCTGTGAGCGGGTTGATTTGCGTCGGGTCAACAAGCGGGTTGTCGAAGCGCTCGTCAAGTGCGGCGCCTTCGACTCGTTGCAGCACAGGCGGGCGCAGTTCATGGCCGCCCTCGAAGAAGCCATGGAGTATGGTCAGAAAGTCCAGCGCGAAAGGGAATCCGGACAGGAGTCTCTCTTCGGTACGGATCAGATCGTCACTCAGAGCGGCCATGTTTATGGCCAGTTGCCGGATCTTGAAGAATGGCCGGAAAACGTCCTCTTGGCGAACGAAAAAGAGGCAATCGGGTTTTACATCACCGGTCACCCTCTGGCGCGGCACAGTGACGCCATCAAACGTTTCAGCACCTGCGACACGACAGGACTGATCGAACGGGCCGACAAAGAGGAAGTCAGTATCTGCGGCATCGTGACCGGTATCAAGCTGCTCAATACCCGCAAAGGTGACCGAATGGCATTCGTCACCCTTGAAGATCTCAGCGGTTTTGTTGAAATGGTGGTTTTCCCCGAGACCTACACCGAATCGGCCGAGCTTTTGAACAGCGAGGAGGCATTATTGGTCAAAGGAACCGTGGATTTCGGCGAAGATGCCTGCAAGATTCTGGTCAATGAAGTCCTTTCATTGAAAGACGTACAGGAGCGCTTGACCAGGATGGTCCATTTCCGCCTGACGACTCCCGGGCTGGAGGAGCGTCAGCTGCGTTCACTCCGGGAAATCATGACGCGCTACCGCGGCGACTGCGAGGCATTGATCCATCTCGTCGTGCCCAATCGCAGTGAAACCGTGATCTCACTACCAGAGGACCTGCGCCTGCAGGCCAGTGATCAAATGATGGATGACGTCGAGAAGTTGTTCGGTTATAATGTGGTCACTTTCGAATAGCCACGACCACTCGCCCCCGGTCGCCGAGAACCGACAGGAGCCTGCAAATGCAGTTTTTTCTAGATTTCGAAAAACCTATCGTAGAGCTTGAACAAAAAATCAAGGAGCTTCGCGATTACTCAACCGATAGTGTAGATTTCTCTAATGACATCAAAAAGTTGGAAAAAAAAGCTGACAAGTTACGTGAAGAAATATTCTCCAACCTGACACGCTGGCAGCGGACCCAGCTGGCTCGGCATCAGAACCGTCCTTACACCCTTGACTACATCAATCATATCTTTACCGACTGGTTTGAGGTGCACGGAGATCGCAACTACCGTGATGATCCTGCACTGGTCTGTGGTTTCGCCCGACTCGATGATGAGCCTTGTGTCGTCATTGGCCACCAGAAGGGGCGCGATACCAAGGAAAAGGTATACCGGAACTTCGGCATGCCGAACCCGGAAGGTTATCGCAAGGCGCTGCGTGTCATGCAGATGGGCGAACAGTTTGGATTGCCGATCTTTACCTTTATCGATACGCCCGGGGCGTTTCCGGGGATCGGGGCGGAAGAGCGCGGCCAGGCAGAGGCGATCGCCCGAAACCTCCGGGAGATGGCCGCCCTGACTGTACCGATCATCGTCACCGTGACCGGTGAAGGCGGTTCCGGCGGTGCGCTGGCAATTGCCGTCGGCAACCGGGTTATCATGATGCAGTACTCGGTCTACGCCGTTATCTCACCGGAGGGCTGTGCAGCAATTCTGTGGAGTGACGGGACCCGAGGGCCCGAAGCCGCCGAGGCGCTGAAGTTGACTTCGATGGATATCGATGCGCTCGGCACGGTCATCGACGACATCATCTCGGAGCCGGTCGGTGGTGCGCACAACGATCACCAGGCTGCTGCAGCCGTGGTCAAAGAGCGTCTCAAGAATCATCTGGCCGAATTGAAAGATCTTTCTGCCGAGGAGCTGGTCGAACAGCGTTACCGGAAGTTCCGGGCCATGACCATGGTGAACGAGTAACGCACAGAGCTTCGTGCATCAAGTTAAATCAAGGGACGACTCTCTTTATAAAGAGCCCGTCCCTTTTTAATCCGGAATGCCATGACCATCAAAGCTCAGATTGAAGTTGTCGGACTGGGGCAGTGTTCTCTGGACATCCTCGGCCAGCTGGAAAGTTATCCCAAACTGGACCAGAAAGCCGAACTGTCTTCTCTGCTGTTGCAGGGTGGTGGCCCGGTTGCAACGGCTCTGGTCACTCTGGCGCGCCTTGGTGTCTCTGTCGCGATGTTCGGAGCGGTAGGCGATGACCACTTCGGTCAAGAGATTCAGGATGATTTGATAGCAGAAGGTGTTGACTGCACTTTTTTGACGAAAGACTCAGGCTGCACCAGCCAGGCAGCATTTATTGCCGTCGATGATCAGGGCCATCGCAACATCTTCTGGCATCGGGGCAATGCCGTGCCTGATGTGACGGCTTTATACGAGGCTTTGCTCTCAAGGGCCGTAAAGGTGCTGCATCTGGATGGGTTGCATCTGATGCCGGCAATTGCCGCAGCAAAGATAGCACGAAGTCTGAATGTTGTGACGGTTCTCGATGCCGGCACCATGCGACCCGGCCTGGAACGCCTCCTGCCGCTGATCGATCATCTGGTGGTCAGTGAAAATTTTTCCGGTCAGATCTTCGGGCGACACGATCCGGAAGCGGCTCTCCGGTTCCTGGCAGGATATGGTGCCGCCGGCGTCACGATAACCTGCGGCGAATCGGGCAGCATGAGCATCGATAAAACCGGTTCGGTTTTTTATCAGCAGGCCTTTGCGATCGACGTTGTAGATACCACCGGCTGCGGCGATGTTTTCCACGGCGGGTACATTTACGGGCTTTTACAAGGCTGGGAAATCCGTCAGACGGTTCGCTTTGCCGCAGCTTGTGCCGCCCTGAAGACCAGGGCGCTTGGCGGCCGGACGGCGATTCCGGATTTGCCGTCAGTCGAAGCCTTTCTGCGGACCGGCTGTGCCTGCACATAGATTCAAGAGTGATTATGTTGACTTGTTTTGCGGCTTCATCTATCAATGCTTGCATATGAAGCGAGTGATACTGCCAACCTTTATGGTCTTGATTTTTTTGCTGAAGGCTTGTGGACCTTCGACACCGACTTACCGTGTTAAGGTCATGGATACGCCATCACAACCCGGCCTGCACCCGACGCAAAGGCCTTACTCAGTCAATGATCAGGTATATCGGCCGATTGCCGATGCACAGGGGTTCAGCGAGGAAGGGCTTGCCAGCTGGTATGGCAAGGATTTTCACGGGCGCAAGACCAGTAACGGTGAAGTTTACGATATGTACGCGATGACGGCAGCACACAAGATATTGCCGATGAACGTTTTTCTCAAAGTGACGAACCTGAACAACGGCCAATCGGCCGTTGTCCGCGTCAATGACCGCGGTCCTTTCGTCAAAAGCCGGATCATCGATTTGTCATATTCTGCAGCGAAACAGCTCGGGGTCGTCGGACCCGGAACGGCGCCTGTGCGCATCGAGGCCCTTGGTTATCGGGAATCCGCCAAACCCGGTAGCCCCGCGATCTACCGTCAGCCCGACAGTTACGCCCCGGGACCATTCATGGTGCAGGTCGGGGCCTTTACGGTCAAGGAGAACGCCTATCGTCTGGCGGATAAGCTGAAAAAAGAATACGGCACATCAACGGTTGCAGAAGGTTGGGTCAACGGCAGGAAATTTTACCGGGTTCGCGCCGGCCTTTACGATAATATGGCACTGGCAACGGAAGGCCTTGTGCGCATCGAAGCCAACGGCTTCCCAAACTGCTTTATCGTTGCCAGGTAGCAGTCATATAAACCTCTGCCATACTGAGGAGATCGTTAAGAGTATCGTTTATGAATAAGAAAAAATCAGTTTTCCGCATATTGTTCAGCAGCCAGGGCAAAGGGTATGAAATCTATGCCCGCAAAGTCAATCAAAGCGATATTTACGGTTTTGTCGAAATCGAGGAGGTCGTGTTCGGGGAAAAGTCCGCCATTGTGGTCGATCCCAACGAAGAGGCCCTGAAAAACGAGTTCGCCAGCGTCAAACGCCTGATGATCCCGTACCATTCCATCAGTCGTATCGATGAGGTTGAAAAAGAGGGGCAAGCCAAGGTGATCGCACTTGCGAAGTCTGATCCTGACGACAAATCAACCTTGCCGGTGCCACCTTTTATTCGTGAGGATTGACGACTTTACCTGACAGCTCCGTTTGGTGGACGCAACAGTACACGCCCGACAATGCGAACGGATTTCCCGGCCAGACGGTGATGGTTATCCCATACCACGTTTTTTAAGTTCGTCTTTGACGAGCTTTTTTTGTGCCAGGTTGAGACGTCTCGAAATCAGCAGGTTGCGGACATCGAGGGTGCGCATTTGGGGCAGAAAGAGGGTAAACCAGATCGAGGGCGTCCTGCGGTTTTTCAGGATTGCCAGCCTCAGGTTGGGCCGCAGTTTCCATTTCGGGTGTCTGGCTATGATTGATATGGTCTCTGTCGATGAACGCGAGCCGTTGATAAATTGCAGGATTGCCACCTCTCTCAGGCGCGGGCTGTTCAGGCAGATTTCGACGAGTTTGACGTCGCCCTCCTTGAGGATTTCACCAACAACAGTCGCCGTCGCCCGTCGCGCGAGCGTCATCTTGTTGCCGAGTTCCGTGGTCGGCAGCCTCTGCAGAATGGCCCGTTCCGCGGCAAACTTCTGATCCGGCGTGACACCGGGAATCATGCAGAGATCGACAAGTTCAAAGAGGTGGAGATGTGGCAGCAAGGCGAGTACGATCTGGCCTGGAGTGTTGGGATTCTTGACCAGGGCGACTTGCAGCCGGTGACTTTTCCTGGTTGTTTCGATCTGGTAGATGGTTTTAAGCAGGTCCTCGCCAAGGTCGCGGCGTTTCAGCAGGGCGAGAAGGTGATCTTCATTCAGGTTGGCATTCTTCATTGCCGTCTGTACGATCTGCATGTCCGGATGCAGCAGGACCTGGAATAGCTCGTCGCCAGTTGCGGTGAGTGCCATTTGCAGGCGTTTGCCGGTTTCGGCATCAATTGATCTGGATCGCAGTGTGTCAGCCATATTTTAATTATGCGGACAGACAGGTGACGCGTCAACGCCCTGGTTGACCATCGTCGCGCAGGTATTCTTCAAGGAATGCGTTTTTGAAGCGGGTAAAATCGTTGACTTCAATGGCGGTGCGGGCGGCTGCGACCAGGTCGAGATAGAAACGGACGTTGTGGATTGCCGCAAGGGTCGCCGACAGCACCTCGTTGGCATTGAACAGGTGATGCAGATAGGCTCTGGTGAAGTTCGCGCAGCAATAACAGGTGCATGACGGATCGACCGGGAAAAAATCGCGGCGGTAGCGGCGGTTGGTCAGCCGAATCTTGCCTCGGCGGGTAAAGAGTGTGGCGCTGCGGGCGTAACGGGTCGGGATGACGCAGTCGAACATGTCCATACCGCGTTCAATACTCTCCAGGATGTCTTCTGGCAGGCCGACCCCCATGAGGTATCTCGGCTTGTTTTCCGGCAGATAAGGCTCCGTATAGTCGACGACTTTCTTGAGCAGCTCCAGGCCTTCTCCGACACTGACTCCGCCAATCGCATAGCCGGGAAAATCCATAGCTGTCAGGGCTTGCGCGCATTCGCGTCGCAAGTCATGGTAAGTACTTCCCTGGACAATGCCGAACAGCGCCTGGTCCTGCCTTTTGTGGGCCTCGAGACATGCTTCCGCCCAGCGCAGGGTTTTTTTGATCGACTTGTGCGAATAGTCGTGCGAGGCCGGGTAGGGGATGCACTCGTCAAAGGCCATGATGATATCAGCACCAAGACGGTTCTGAATCGTGGTTGCCTCTTGCGGGCCGATAAAAATCCGCTTGCCGTTGATCTCGTGTTTGAAAAAGACCCCTGTATCGGTGATCTCCTTCTTGGGCAGGGAGAAGACCTGGAACCCACCGCTGTCGGTCAGGATCGGCTTGGGCCAGTGCATGAACTGATGCAGGCCTCCCGCCTTTTCCACCAGCCCCTCACCGGGCTTGAGGTGCAGGTGGTAGGTGTTGGAGAGAATGATTTGTGCACCGGCATCGTCAACCTGCGCCGGGGTCATCGCCTTGAGAGCACCATGAGTGCCGACCGGCATGAAAATCGGTGTCTCAATCACACCATGCGGTGTTGTCACGCGACCCCTGCGGGCGCGGCTCGTGCGGTCTCCGGTGAGCAATTCAAATTGCAGCATGATAACGCAGCTTTTACCTGTCGCAGACGGTGCAGATATAGTGTATACCTGTTGCTGATGTGGCGGACTCTAACAGAATTGATCCTCGACTACAATAACACGAAATGACTGCTGATAAGAATTTACTGATTCCGGATTGGCCTGACGCTTTAAATGAAGTGGATATCGTCAAGGCGCGGTTTGTCCTGGACTTTGTCTCTCCATGCACCGTACGGCCCACTGATTTTATCAGGCTGGGCAGTCTTCTGCGGACGCCCGGCAGACAGACGCTGGATGCTGCTGATGAACTGGCCGTCATGCAATGGCAAGCTCTTTTCCAACCTGCTCCAAGCGCTGACCCTGTTGCCCGGCGGAGATTCCAGAAGCCGGCACCGGCATTGGTCATGACTCTGCCGGTGCTGCAAGAGACATTCATCGACACGGGACAAAGACTTGAATGTGTGGTGCTGTTTGTCGGTGCCGGCGTGTCGCTGATCCACGTGTTCCTGAGCAGTCTGATACACCTCGGGCACCTCGGGTTGGTGTCCGGCGGTGGCCATTTTCAGGTCACCGAAGTCTACAGCGTGGGGAGCAGACAACCTGAAAATCTTGCCTGGCGGCAGGATGACCCGCTGGATTCGTTCACATGCGCGGTCCAGCCAATGAGCTGGCTGGTCGGTCAGGATCAGGTTCCCGGTCGGCTGATGATCACCTATGAGACCCCGGTTCGCCTGATGGTCAACGGCAGACCGCTGCGAAAGCCTCGTTTCAGGCAGGTCTTCCCATTCATGCTGCGACGAGTCACCTCCATGATCCACGCTCATTCAGGAGTCGAGCTACTGGATGAACCCTCCAGTCTGCTTGAAAGCGTCAGCAGGATTGATGAGCTGGAAACACGATTGAACTGGATTGACTGGCGAGCGATTGGGGGTCAACGGGACCTGGTGGTCGGCGGTTTCACCGGTGATATGGTTTTGTCCGGCCAGGCCATAAGAGATATTTACTGGGTGCTGGCCGTCTCATCCCTGTTCGGTATCGGCAAGGGCGCGAGCTATGGTGCCGGGCGCGTCAAACTTTGCCACTGATTTGTTGCTGGCCTTCAAATGCTTGTTATAATTAATGAAAACAGCTGCCACCCAGGAGGTAATGTGATGACAGACGCATGGGAAGAGCGTAAAAAAGCATTAGAGAATAAATACTTTCACGATCTGGAGAAGGAACTGATCGAGAAGATCAGGGAAGAAACCCGGGAAAAGCTGATTCGAAAATACTGCCTTGGCCGATGCCCGAAATGCGGCGACAAGATTGAACCGATCGATTTCAGAGGGGTGCCGATGGACAAATGTATCAACTGTGGCGGGGTCTGGTTGGGACCGAATGATTTCAGAATTTTCTCGGAAAAGGATCACAGGACCTGGTTTGATCGCTGGTTTAAAGAAGAGGCGATCGACAAGAACGGTTCATGATAGCGGAACCGCGCAGAAACCCTAAGCTTCTCCGAAGACCTGGGCACTGAAAACATAGATGTCAGCATCGTCTGCTTTCCAGGCATCCGTTGGTAAGCCAGCCTTGAGACAGGTCTGTTGCAAGAAAGTCAGGTGGTCCCAGTTGTGCTCGAGGGCAACTTGTGGCAGGAGCACCCCCCGATAAAAACTCTTTTCGATGTAAATGCCGTGTTTGCCGACTTCGATTTCCTCGATATCTTCAACTTTCTGTAGCGGTGAGAGCACCGAAATTTCTAGTTTGAAGTTGTCCAGGTCGTTTTCCTTCAGAGGGTAAAAACGCGGATCTTTCGTCGCCGAAGCCTGGGCCATTTGTGCCACCTCCTTGAACAGCGGGAGCTCTGACTGGAAGTTGCCGATACACCCGCGCAATTGTCCATTCTGTTTGATGGTGACAAAACAGCCGTTGCGCTGGTTAAGAGCTTTTTCTTCGCGGGGTTCAATGTATTCTTGGCCGGTTTGCACGCCGTGAATGATTGCCTGGCGGGCAATGGCTAGAAGGGTTTGTTGTTCGTGAGTGTTTAACTCTCGGTTCACGCTGCCTCCGATTTTTCAGAAAAGAATCTGTTCCACTGAGAACGG
>JBFLJZ010000137.1:0-4334 GCA_040882925.1 Desulfuromonadales bacterium | reverse complement strand
GTTGATTTATCTTGTTTTTTCTCACGACCCATACGGATCAACTGATTGATCGTCGGCATCGAATCACTCCCGAATTTGCGTATTCATGACGTTAAAAGAACAGGTTCTCTCACAGGAGAAAACCCGCTGAATTTAGCAAAGCGGGCTTTCCCTGTCAAGCACTTTTGATATGTCCTGCTTTTTTTTGCTGACCTGCAAAAAAACTATTGCAAATCAGTATCTTCAACTTCTTCTGCTGGTTCAGGAACAACTAAAGCGTCCATTTCATCCCGATAATCTTCGGCGTCCTCGTCAATCTCTTCCGGCTCCGGAAGACGCTCTTCAGGATCCTCGATCAGCAGGTTTGCACTGCGGTATTTGGAGACACCGGTGCCGGCCGGGATCAGGCGGCCCATGATGACATTCTCTTTCAGGCCGCGCAGACCGTCGACCTTGCCTTCGATAGCGGCCTGGGTCAACACTTTCGTCGTTTCCTGGAAGGAAGCGGCAGAAATAAACGACTCGGTCGAGAGTGAAGCCTTGGTGATACCAAGCATAAGAGGTTCGCCGACTGCCGGCTTGCCGCCGTCTGAAAGCACACGCTGGTTCTCTTCATCGAACTGCCAACGTTCGACCTGATCGTCGACCAGGAACCGGGTTTCACCGACTTCCTTGATCTTGACCCGACGCAACATCTGGCGAACGATGACTTCGATGTGCTTGTCATTAATTTTGACGCCCTGCAGGCGGTAAACCTCCTGGACCTCGTCGACCAGATACTTGGAAAGCTCTTTTTCGCCGAGCACGCGCAGAATATCATGCGGATTGCTCGAACCGTCCATGAGCGGTTCGCCGGCGCGCACGAAGTCGCCCTCGTGGACACTGATGTGCTTGCCCTTGGGGATCAGGTATTCTTTCGGCTCACCAATCTCCGGGGTCACCACGACCTTGCGCTTGCCCTTGGAGTCCTTGCCGAATGCAACGACACCGTCGATCTCCGAGATCACGGCAAACTCTTTCGGCTTGCGGGCCTCAAAAAGCTCGGCAACCCGCGGCAGGCCGCCGGTGATGTCCTTGGTCTTGGTGGTCTCACGCGGGATCTTGGCGAGGATATCGCCAGCGCTGACCATGGCGTCTTCTTGGATCAGGATGTTGGCACCAACCGGCATCATGCAGCGCTGGGCGGTCTTGTTGTTCTCATCCTTGACCGAGACACGAGGACGCTTGTCGGCGGCCTTGGTTTCGATCACCACTTTGCGCGACAGGCCAGTGACATCATCGACCTGCTCCTCGACTGTCACCCCTTCAATCAGATCGCCGAAACGAATCTTGCCGGAAGCCTCGGAGAGAATCGGCATGGTGAAGGGGTCCCATTCAGCCAGGACCATACCCTTGGTCACGGCACTGTCTTCGCTGAGCATCAGCCGGGCACCGTAGACAACCCCGTGACGCTCGCGCTCGCGACCGGTCTCGTCGACCACTGCAACTTCAGCGTTGCGATTCATGACGACGAGATAACCTTCGCTGTTGGTAGCAGTCGTCAGGTTGATGAACTTGACCGTCCCTGCAGAGCGGGCCTCGAGTGCCGTCTGTTCCGCCTGGCGCGAAGCGGTACCACCAATATGGAAAGTCCGCATCGTCAACTGGGTGCCGGGCTCGCCGATCGACTGGGCAGCGATGACACCGACCGCTTCGCCGAGATTGACGACGTGGCCGCGGGCCAGGTCGCGACCGTAACAGGAGGCGCAGATACCGCGACGGGTCTGGCAGGTCAGCACCGAGCGGATATGGATCTTCTCGATGCCGGCATCTTCGATCTTCTGCACCAGGACTTCATCAATTTCCTGGTTGGCTTCAACGAGGACTTCATCAGTGACCGGATCGACGATATCGTCCAGGGCAGCGCGACCCAGGATACGGTCGCCGAGAGGTTCGATCACCTCGCCGCCCTCGATCAGGGAGCTGATCTCGATCCCATCCAGGGTGCCGCAATCGTCTTCCATGATGATGGCGTCCTGGGCAACGTCGACCAGGCGACGGGTCAGGTAACCCGAGTTCGCGGTTTTCAGAGCGGTGTCAGCCAGACCCTTACGGGCACCGTGGGTTGAGATGAAGTACTGCAACACGGTGAGGCCCTCACGGAAGTTCGCCGTAATCGGCGTCTCGATGATCGAGCCGTCGGGCTTGGCCATCAAGCCACGCATACCGGCCAATTGGCGGATCTGCTGGTGGCTGCCGCGGGCGCCCGAATCGGCCATCATATGGATCGGGTTGAAGGAAGGGACCTTGACCTGCTCACCGTCCGGGGAGGTCACCGTTTCAACGGCCAGCTTGGAGAGCATGGTCTGGGCAATATCTTCGGTGCATTTGGCCCAGATGTCGATGACCTTGTTGTACCGCTCACCGTCGGTGATCAAACCCTCGGTATATTGCTCCTGAATCTCGCGGACTTCATTGACCGCAACGGTAATGAATTCTTCCTTCGATTCGGGGATGAACATGTTGTCGAGGCAGATCGAAACCCCGGCCAGAGTCGAGAAACGGAAACCGGTTTCCTTGAGCTTATCGGCCAAGATAACGGTTTCCTTGTTGCCGGCGAGACGGAAACAGACATCGATCAGCTCACCAACGTGTTTCTTGTGCATGACCCGGTTGATATAGAAAAACGGAATGGCATCGGGCACGACTTCGCGCAACAGCACGCGACCGACCGTGGTTTCAACGATCTCCGGTTCCTGGCCCTCGGCGGTCGCTATGCGAACCTTGATTTTGGCTTGCAAATCAGCCTCTTCCGCATCGTAAGCCATGCGAACTTCATCAGTGGAGGTGAAAATCTTGTTCTCGCCCCGGACGAAGGCCCGCTCGCGGGTCATGTAGTAAAGGCCCAGGACCATATCCTGCGACGGCACGATAATCGGTTTGCCATGGGCCGGCGAAAGGATGTTGTTGGTCGACATCATCAGGACGCGGGTTTCGATCTGGCTCTCAACCGAGAGCGGCAGATGAACCGCCATCTGGTCGCCGTCGAAATCGGCGTTGAACGCGGTACAAACCAGCGGATGAAGCTGGATCGCCTTGCCTTCGATCAGGACCGGTTCGAACGCCTGTATACCGAGACGATGCAGGGTCGGTGCACGGTTCAGCATGACCGGGTGTTCCTTGATCACTTCCTCGAGAACGTCCCAGACTTCCGGGCGTTCGCGTTCAACGAGCTTTTTGGCACTCTTAATCGTCGTGCAGTAGCCGCGTTCTTCGAGCTTGTTGTAGATAAATGGCTTGAACAGCTCGAGAGCCATCTTCTTCGGCAGGCCACACTGATGCAGTTTCAGCTCGGGGCCGACAACGATAACCGAGCGACCGGAGTAGTCGACACGCTTGCCGAGGAGGTTCTGGCGGAAGCGGCCGCCCTTGCCTTTGAGCATATCGGAGAGTGATTTGAGTGGACGCTTGTTCGGCCCGGTGATCGCACGGCCGCGACGACCATTGTCGAACAGGGCGTCAACCGCCTCCTGCAGCATGCGTTTCTCGTTACGGATGATAACCTCCGGCGCACGCAATTCCATCAGGCGCTTGAGGCGATTGTTGCGGTTGATCACCCGGCGGTAAAGATCGTTGAGGTCCGAAGTGGCAAAACGACCGCCATCGAGAGGCACCAGGGGACGCAGTTCCGGCGGCAGGACCGGGATGGTTTCAAGAATCATCCATTCCGGGCGATTGCCGCTCTGAATGAAAGCATCAGCGACCTTGAGGCGCTTGGCGACCTTCTTGCGTTTGGCTTCGCTGGTGGCCTCGATCATCTCGACGCGGAGAGTCGAAGCCAGCTCGTCGATATCAATGCAGGACAGCAGCTCCTGGACCGCTTCTGCACCCATACCGACGGTAAACGAGCCGGCATGCTCTTCCATTGATTCACGATATTTTTCTTCGCTGAGGATCTGACCTTTTTGCAGGTCGCTCTCGCCTTCGTCAAGCACGATATAGGCCTCGAAGTAAAGGATTCGCTCGAGCTCCTTGAGGGTCAGGTCAAGCAAGGTGGCGATCCGGCTCGGCAGCGACTTGAGGAACCAGATATGGGCAACCGGGCAAGCCAGGTCAATGTGGCCGAGACGCTCACGGCGCACCTTGCTCGGGATCACTTCGACACCGCACTTTTCACAGACAATGCCGCGATGTTTCATACGCTTGTACTTGCCGCAGTTGCACTCATAATCTTTGGTCGGGCCAAAGATCTTCGCACAGAAAAGGCCTTCGCGCTCGGGTTTGAAGGTCCTGTAGTTAATCGTTTCAGGTTTCTTAACCTCGCCGAAAGACCGTTCGCGGATTTTTTCCGGCGAAGCGACAGAGAGACGGATAGC
>JBFLJZ010000136.1:0-3383 GCA_040882925.1 Desulfuromonadales bacterium | reverse complement strand
TTATCCGCGGCAGCAAGCTTGTCGATCCCGCCGAATGGTTCTTTGACGCCCACTTCTACCAGGACCCGGTCTGTCCCGGTTCGCTCGGCCTCGAGTCTTTCCTGCAACTGCTCAAGGTCATCGCGCTGCAGCGCTGGCAGGGTGGGGCGACCAGCGTTCTCGAAACCGTCGCCGTCGGCGAGCCGCACAGCTGGAACTACCGTGGGCAGATTATCCCGGACAACGACAAGGTGCTGGTCGAAGCGGTGGTCACCGCGGTTGACGAGCAGCAGAAGCTGCTCAGGGCTGACGGCACCCTGTCGGTGGATGGCAAGGTCATCTACCGAATGAAGGATTTCACTATCAGGATCAGGCTGTGACCCTGTGCAGAGAGTGGGCTGTGAGGCCAGTGTCTGAAGGGCTTGCGGCTTTACAGCCCTGCAGCTTGCCTGTACACTGTGCAGGCTTGAGATTAACGCTTGAATGGTGGTGTCAATGAAGTACTCACGGGTCTTTGTCGAATCGGTTGGTTATGAGCTGGCGCCGATCGTCGTCACCTCGACCGAGCTGGAAAACCGCTTGCAGCCGATGTACGACGCCCTGCATATCCCCCCCGGGCAGCTCGAAGCCTTGACCGGCATCAGGGAGCGGCGCTGGTGGAAGCCGAACACGCGGATTTCCGAAGGTGCGATCGCCGCAGCGCGGAAAGCGCTGCGTGAGCGCAACATCTCGGCCGCGGATATCGGCGCGGTCGTCTACGCCGGGGTCTGCCGCGAACACTTCGAACCGGCGACCGCCTGCCAGGTCGCCTCGGCCCTCGGGGTGCAGGGCAATGTGGCGGTCTACGATACCTCCAACGCCTGCCTCGGGGTCCTCAACGGCGTGCTGGATATTGCCAACCGCATCGAACTCGGCCAGCTGCGTGCCGGACTGGTGGTCGCCTGCGAGAGCTCCCGGGAAATCAACGAGATCATGATCCGGCAGATGCTCGACAAGCCGACCATGGAGATTTTCACCAAATCGCTGGCGACGCTGACCGGCGGCTCCGGTGCGGTCGCCGTCCTGCTCACCGACGGTTCCTTCACGCCGTCGCGTCGTCCGCGGCTGCTCGGCGGCGTCAACCTGGCCGAACCGCAGCACCACACGCTCTGTCGCTGGGGCATCAACTCGGATGACCCGGAAAACCACGTGCCCTACATGCAGACCGATGCCGTGGCGGTCATGAAGTACGGCGTGGAGCTCGGCAAAAAAACCTGGGACGCGTTCCTCAAGGAGCTTGACCTAAGCACCGACAAGGTCGACAAGGTGGTCTGTCACCAGGTCGGCGAGGCCCACCAGAAGCTGATTCTGCAGACCCTCGGCATTGATGCAGCGAAAGATTTTACCTCTTATGAGTTTCTCGGCAACATGGGCACCGTCTCGCTGCCGATCACGGCGGCGATCGCCAAGGAGCGGGACTTTTTGCTGCCAGGGGACATCGTCGGTTTTCTCGGCATCGGCAGCGGGCTCAACTGCTTAATGCTCGGTATTCAATGGTAATGGCGTCGCAAAAAGTCCGCCCGGCCGCGTTGCAAGAATTATTTCAGGACCTCGACATACTGGTGTATGCCTTCGCCCCTGAAAAATCTTGACGCCTTGCCGGACGAAATTTTTGCTTAGCCATAAGGCTGGTTGGTCAGTGAATTCATGAGTGATCTCTACCCCTTCGAAAATAATTTTCTCGAACTGAATGGCTTCCAGTACCATTACCTCGACGAGGGCCAGGGCGATGCCGTGGTCATGCTGCACGGCAACCCGAGCTGGTCGTTTTACTACCGCGACCTGGTCAAGGCGCTGCGCACGCATTACCGGGTCATCGTCCCCGACCATATCGGCTGCGGCCTGTCGGAAAAGCCGGGTGACGGCGACTACTCCTATACCCTGAAGCAGCGGGTCGACGATCTCGAAGCACTGCTGGAGCATCTACAGATTCGCGAGCGCATCACCCTGGTGGTCCACGACTGGGGCGGCATGATCGGCATGGCCTATGCCGCGCGCCATCCGCAGCGAATCGCCCGGCTGGTGATCCTCAATACCGCGGCCTTTCACCTGCCGGCCGGCAAGCAGCTGCCGCTGGCGCTGAAAATCTGCCGCGATACCAAGCTCGGTGCCTTCCTGGTATTGAAGATGAACCTGTTCGCCCTGCTGGCGGCCCGGGTCGGCTGCAAGCGCAAGCCGATGTCGGCCGCACTGCGCGGCGCCTACTGCGCGCCCTACGATACGCCGTCAGATCGCATCGCCACCCTGCGTTTCGTCCAGGATATCCCGCTCGAGCCGGGCGACCCGGGTTACGACCTGGTCAGTGACGTCGAGGCCGGCCTGGCTCGGTTTGCCGGCCTGCCGATGGTTATCTGCTGGGGGCTGAAGGATTTTGTCTTTGACCGGCATTTCCTCAATGAGTGGCAGCAGCGTTTCCCGGCCGCCGAGGTGCACAGCTTTGCCGATTGCGGGCATTACATCCTCGAAGATGCCGGCGACGAGGTCATCCCGATCATCGAACGTTTTCTCGAAGCCCACCCCCTCGGCGCAACGGCCAACACGGACCAATGAGTCAGACTGCATCAGCCAATGTTGCCGTGCACCTGCCGGAGATGGCGCGCCGGCAGCCGGACACCCCGGCGATCTTCATCCCGGCCGGCCGGGACGACCGGCAGCAGACCCGCTACGACCACTACAGCTTCGCCGAGCTCGACCGGCAAAGCAGCCGCATGGCGCTGGCCCTCGAGTCGATCGGCATTCGCCGCGGGGTGCGCACGGTGCTGATGGTGCCGCCCGGTTTCGAGTTCTTCGCCCTGACCTTCGCCCTGTTCAAGGTCGGTGCCGTGCCGGTCCTGGTCGACCCGGGAATGGGGGTGAAAAATCTCAAGACCTGCCTTGCCGAAGCGCAGCCGCAGGCCTTCATCGGTATCGCCAAGGCCCAGCTCGCCCGCATCCTGCTCGGCTGGGGCAGGCCGACGGTCAAAACCGTTTTGACGGTCGGCAGAAAGTTGTTCTGGGGTGGGGCCGTGCTGGACAAACTTCTGGCCGGGGTCCCACAGAACGCGCATTACGCAACGGCTCAGACTGAAACCGATGAAACGGCGGCGATCCTCTTCACCAGCGGCAGCACCGGTGTGCCCAAGGGGGCCGTCTACAGCCACGGCAACTTCTCCGCCCAGGTCGAGCTGCTGCGGCGGGTCTACGATATCCGCCCCGGCGAAATCGACCTACCGACCTTCCCGCTGTTCGCCCTGTTTGCGCCGGCACTGGGCATGACCTCGGTGGTGCCGGAGATGGATTTCACCCGGCCGGCCGCTGTCGACCCGGCAAAGATCATCGCCGCCATCGAGACATTCCGGGTCACCACCATGTTCGGCTCACCGGCG
>JBFLJZ010000135.1:0-7616 GCA_040882925.1 Desulfuromonadales bacterium | reverse complement strand
ACTCGTAATGAGCAGGTCGTCCGTTCGAGTCGGATCAGCGGCTCCACAATAGAAAGGGCAACAGATCGTTCATCTGTTGCCCTTTCAGTTGAATCTGCAATTCAGAGCAAAATCAAAACCCGCATCATGTGCGGAGTTTTCAACATGTTTGGGTTGGGTCTTAACCATAGGTGCTGCTTTTTTGCATGGCAACCGTAGAATTCGAATATATGATTATATATTTATATTTTCCGTTTTTTTAAGTATAATGTCAGCAATTATGGAATATTTTCAGTTAAAGGGAACTCCATCGTGAAACAGCTTATCACTGCATTGTTTATCATTCTAATCCTGGGGACCTCCAGTCACGCTGAGAACCCCCGCACCGTTAATGTGTATAAACAACATATCCAGTCGTCTGAGCACAAAAAGGGCAGCTTCGATCATCATATGCATCACATGCTCTATCTGAGCGGGGTCGCCGACGCTTACACGGTGCTGAACAATCATCGAGCGGCCACCGAGCGCCCCCTCCTCTATTGCCAGTCCGCCGATATAACCCTCAACGGCAACGATTACATCAGGATTCTGGAACAGCGCCTTTTTGCTCCCGACAGCCCCCTGCCCGACCATTTGACGGTTGCCGAGGCGCTGCTGCTGTCTCTTCAGGATGAGTTTCCTTGCGACTAGAGTTGCTGTTATCAGCGAGATTTCATGATAGAGAGGGCAACAGATGGTTAATCTGTTGCCCTTGATTCTTGTTAGTGCTTCTTCTCCCTCTCTTTGAGTGCCGCCGAACAGAATGAAATTAACCCTTTTGCTTCCGGCTGTGGAACGGAACCTATCCTTCTGAATTTGTTTGTAACTGAATGAGTTCTAGGTTGATTCAGAGGGCACGATGCAACTATTCGCCACCGGGTCAAGAAAGCAGTACCGTGAGGCCCCCTGAAACGGGCCGGTTCCCGTATACAGAAGCTATTAGAAATCACCGCAATCTTGCGGACGTCTATGCCCAGCGCAGCGCAGGCTCTTTTCTGCATGTTCTTTTAGGCCAATAAAAGAGTATGGCGCCGTCGGAAGGCGCAACCCTCGGATTTTGATTTTGAATTTCGCCAAGCAAAAAGCAGAACCGGTAGCTCGCGTACTGCCGGACGCCATACTTTTGTCCGGCAACAAAAGTATGCAAAATGCCTGCTCTTAGCAGAGGGCTATGGACGTTCGCGAAGAGGATATGGCTTCCGGGAACAGCAGAGGAGACGAGCCGGCCCGTTTCAGGGGGCCTCGCCATCCTGCTGTTAATATGGGGTGGTCAAATCACACTGATGAGACCGGTTGAAATCGGCAGGTAGGGAACTTAGATCTCTTTCTCTTTAGCCTTTTGTCTCCATGAAAACAATGGAAAGGCGCAACAGATGAACCATCTGTTGCGCCAAAATTCATAGAAACTGCACCTGTGAGGTAAAAGACAAAATCCGCATCACGTATGGCGGCATCGATAAAGCATCGATGCCAGCCAATAAATCTATTTTCTGACCACCTCGATCAGGTATCCGTCCGGATCGGCCAGGAAGTAGAAGCGCGCGCCCTGCCCCGGCAAGCCTTTGAGGGGCTTGGGATTCAAACCCATCTCCTCGTGGCGTTTGTGCGAAGCCTCCAGGTCGGCGACCGACACCGCGAGATGTGAGTAGCCGTTGCCCAGCGCATATGGTTCCGCCTGATCGTGGTTCCAGGTCAGTTCGAGTTCGAAGTCGCTGCCCGGCGAACGCAGGTAACTCAAGGTAAATTTGTGTTCGGAGTAATCCTTGCGGCGCGCCACGCTAAAACCCAGCGCTTCCGTATAAAACTTCTCCGATCTCTCAAGATCCATGACCCGGATACAGGTGTGTATCATTCGATAAGACATGGCTTTCCCCTTCGTGGTTTTTTAACGGATATTGTTGTTTAATTATAGCAGAAGATTAACCCTGGGCACGGTGGAGATGAGAGCCCGCAGTAGATCAGCTGGCTTTTTTCTCTTTGTCTTTCTTTCTGCCAAGTACGAAAGGATGGGCCTGGCGGCTGACGATATAGTCGGCAAAGACCTTGAACCAGATCGTTACACCGGCAATCGAACTCCAGGTTTTATAATCAGTGAAAACGGTTGAAATCCCAGTAGCTGGGTAAATGAGGACGCCTATGATCGTTACGAACGCCGTACCACCGGCAGCCAGGTTGACAATACCGGTTGCCGGGGCCCATTTTTCCGGGTTGTCAGGAGCCTCGCCACGCTTGAGCGCAACTTCCGAGTAGTCCTTCTTGATGAATATCCGGTAGGCCCGGCGTAACCAGATAAACGCCATCGGGAAAAGGGCCAAAAAAAGTATCCAGGTAATCGCTGAACTGATGTCAAACTGTAACATTCTTTACTCCAGGTTAAAGTCGATATTGCTGACCAAGAGATTATTGCGCTTCTTTTCTACCCGAGCTTGACAGGGTAAGCAACGAAAAACTTAAAAAAACCCCGCCAGACTGGCTGGCGGGGTTACATGATCAGGCAAAAACCCGATCGTCATCTGCACTAAAGATTAGTGAATGTGAGTACCATCCACGGCCTTGGCGCCACGCGGGACACGTACGCTTTCGACCAGGTGCTGAATGTGCTCGGGAGGATCAGGAGTGACCTTGCTGACCACGTAGGCAACGCCAAAGTTCACCAGCGCACCGATACCACCGATCGCGTTCGGCTCGATACCGAGGAAGAAGTTCGCCTTGCCGCCGAAGAGGCCGAGGAACTCGGTTCCCTTGATAAAGAAGAGGCCTTTGTGGGCAAACACGTAGATCATCGTGAAGCCGATACCTGCTGCCATACCGCAGATGGCGCCTTCCTTGTTCATCTTCTTGTTGAAGATACCCATCATCAGGGCGGGGAAGATTGAGCTGGCAGCGAGGCCGAAAGCAATAGCCACGGTACCGGCAGCGAAATCAGGCGGGTTCAAGCCGAGGTAACCGGCAACAACGATCGCCGAAGCCATCGCGATCCGGCCGGCCAGCAGTTCGCCCTTCTCGGAGAGATCAGGCATCCACATGTCCTTGAGCAGGTCATGGGAAATAGCCGACGAGATCGCCAGCAACAGACCGGCTGCCGTTGACAGCGCGGCTGCCAGGCCACCGGCGGCAACCAGGGCGATAACCCAGTTAGGCAACTGAGCAATCTCCGGGTTGGCAAGCACAATGATGTCACGGTTAACACTCAGCTCATTGCCGTTCCAGCCGGCAGCGACAGCACCCGCAGGCGGGTTCTTGTCATTGTAGAACTGGATGCGGCCGTCGTTGTTCTTGTCGGTAAATTTGAGCAGGCCGGTGACTTCCCAACGCTTCATCCAGTCGGGACGTTCATCGTACTTGATACTGGCTTCGGTAGCGAACAGATCACCACCGCCTTTGACAGCCGTGTTAACGGTTGCATGCAGGTTCAGTTTTGCCATGGCGGCAACACCGGGAGCCGTGGTGTAAAGGATGGCGATGAAAACCAGCGCCCAGCCAGCTGAAGAACGGGCATCCTTAACCTTGGGCACCGTGAAGAAACGGATGATAACGTGAGGCAGACCAGCGGTACCGATCATCAGCGAGAAGGTGTAAACGAACATGTTCAGGGTGCTGATGCGGGTTGCCGTGGTGTACTTCGGGAAGCCGAGGTCGGTCACGACCTGGTCGACCTTGCCGAGCAGGGTCATGTCGGTGCCGACAAAGTCACCGCCGAGGCCGAGCTGCGGCAGCGGGTTTCCTGTGAGAGCCATCGAGATGAAGATCGCCGGAATGGTGTAGGCAACGATCAGGACGCAGTACTGGGCGACCTGGGTGTAGGTGATGCCTTTCATGCCGCCGAACACCGCGTACATGAAGACGATACCCATACCGACGAAAACGCCGGTTGCGTTGGAGACGCCCAGGAAACGGGAGAAGGCAACGCCAACACCGGTCATCTGACCGATGATGTAGGTTGTCGAAGCGATGATCAGGCAGATAACCGCCACGGCGCTGGCACCCTTGGAGTAGTAGCGGTCACCAACGAACTGAGGCACGGTATACTTGCCGAACTTACGCAGGTAAGGTGCCAGCAGCATGGCCAGGAGACAGTAGCCGCCCGTCCAGCCCATCAGGAACAGCGAACCGCCGTAGCCCATACCGGCGATCAGGCCGGCCATGGAGATGAAGGACGCTGCGGACATCCAGTCAGCACCGGTCGCCATACCGTTCAGAACCGGGTGGACGCCGCTGCCTGCAACGTAGAATTCACTCGTGCTGCCTGCACGAGACCAAATGGCGATACCGATGTACAAGGCGAAGGTAAGGCCGACAACGAGATAAATAGTAGCTTGAAGACTCATCAGTTATCCTCCTTACTCTTCGTGAACATCGAATTTTTTGTCGAGATCACCCATCAACTTGGCATAGATGAAGATCAATGCGACAAAGATGTATATCGAACCCTGGCAACTAAACCAGAATCCCAAGGGGTAGCCGCCGACCATGATACTGTTCAGCGCCGGTGCGAACAGGATTCCGGCCCCGTAGGACACCAAGAACCATATCACGAGCATGACCGCGACTAACTTCAAGACTGCATACCAATAAGCTTTTCCTGCATCTTCACTCATAAAAACCTCCTTCAGGTTAGTTAAAAAATATTGCGGTGCTGCAAAATTTAGTGAGTTTCCCTACCACCTCCTTCGGATTTTCGCTCGGAAGATTCAGGATACATCCGATGCCGTTATGGTCTTCCCATGCAACCCTTGGTCGACTCGGGGAGACAAGGTTTTAATTTCCAGTTACAACGTTTGATATTCGCGCCGGGAAACCCGGCAAAAACCACTGCTAAAAAAACTTTTTTAAAGACTAAAAGAATCAGAATTTAACCATCGTTTTTCTTTTCCAAGGGGCAAAAACCCCAATAAATATGAGGTTGGACAGAAGATAGCTTGAGTTTCACTATAGAGTCAACAAAAAAATATAACGTTGTTTCGTTTTTGTCAAACGACCTCGTAAAACGATGCAAAATCGAGTGCTTTCGAAGGCGCTGTTTCAGAACATCACAAGTATAGCAGCAAAACACAAGTTTGGTAGATCACGTCCTGTTTTGTTTGTTCGTTTTCGGATTTTCCTGTCCCGGATTGTTATGCAATTGTTGCATAAAACGCCGAATCCATGGACAATGCTTGCGATCCTAACTTCCCCATGGAGTACTTATGCCCGGCAGCAATTTTAGTGAAGAGAGCTTTTTCTTCCTGCATGTGAAAAATGTCTGCCGCAGTCCTGCGATCACCTGTTCTCCCGATATTAGCGTGATCGAAGCGGCGCGACTGATGCGCGAGCAGAATATTGCCGGCCTCATAGTCGTCGACAACAACGCCCCGGTCGGCATTTTTTCGGTCCGCGACCTGCGTGATATCGTGGCAGTGGACGGCGAGCATCTCTTTCGGCACAAGATCCGTGATGTCATGCACGTCGGCGTCATATCCGTGCGCCATTCGGCTTATGTTTTCGAGGCCATTTTCAAAATGGCCAAAAACAATATCCATCGCCTGGCGGTTGTCGATGAAAACCGGGACCTGGTCGGCATCATCAATGCGACCGACCTGCTCAGCCAGCAGACCCGCAGCCCACTCTACCTGACCCAGGAGATTCAGACTGCAGAATCATTCGCCGACCTCCAGAGCATCAACAGCAGCATCGTCGACATGGTCCACAGCGCCATGGACGCCGGCGCGGACACCCGAAGTCTGGTGCATTTGATTGCCCACTTCAACGACGGCTTCACGGAACGCATCATTCA
Organism: Desulfuromonadales bacterium; assembly: GCA_040882925.1. Classification (GTDB taxonomy): domain Bacteria; phylum Desulfobacterota; class Desulfuromonadia; order Desulfuromonadales; family BM103; genus JAFDBW01. The sequence goes on along the minus strand of JBFLJZ010000135.1, from coordinate 1,825 downwards.
GCTCATGGCATCGACAGAAGGAACGGCGCTGCCCCGGCATGCCGCCTACCTGGCACTTGGCAGCGAAGGCCGCGGCGAGCAAACCCTGCGCACCGACCAGGACAGCGCCATGGTTTATGCCGACGGCATGTCGACCGGCGAACGTGAGCAGTGCGCCCGTTTTGCCGAACGGCTGGTCGATGTCCTTGAATTCGTCGGCATCCCCCGTTGTCCGGGCAACACCATGGCCAGCAACCCGCAGTGGCGTCAAAGCCTGGGTGATTGGAAAGAAATGCTGGAGAAATGGATCACCGTCCCTGACGGTGAGAATATGGTTAACTTCGGCATGTTTCAGGACTTCCGAACAATCCACGGCGACAAGTCGCTGGAAAAAGATCTCCGCGCATTCATCCACACGACGGTCCAGCGGCACAAATTGTTCTTCCCTCAGGTGGCCAAGAACATTGTCCGGTTTCCTCCGCCGCTGGGCATGTTCGGCCGCATCAAGGTGGAAAGAACCGGAGCGAACCGGGGCAAGGTCGACCTGAAAAAAGCCGGTATCTTTGCGATCACCGAAGGGGCCAGCCTGCTGGCCCTGGAAAACAACGTTGACGACGGAACAACCTGGGACAAGCTCGAGAAACTGGGGCAGCTGAGCGTCCTGTCGAAAAAAGACAGTGAAAGGATCAGTGAGGCATTCAGCCAGCTGGTCAATTTCCGGTTGCAGCACCAGCTTCGCGAACTGGCAGCAGGCAATAAACCAGGCAACGCCGTCGATCCCCAGCGCATGCCGGAAAAAACCAGGAACCAGCTGAGAGAGGCCTTACGGGGGGTCAACCTGCTTTTGCGCATCATCCGCGAACACTATCGTCTCGATTTTATCTCCCGCTGACCTGGATTATTCTGCACAGCGCAAACAGAAAGCGTGCAGCAGAAAAGATCGCGGATTCATCTGCCCTCCCGGGCTACTGACAACGTTCAGCCAGACTTCATAATAGAGAGGGCAGCAGATGAACCATCTGCTGCCCTAAGCTTCATTAAAACTCCACCTGCCAGACAAAAAACAACCCCCACAAGTGATGCGGGGGTTGTCAACAATCCATGAGGGCAGATCCCTCTGCCCTCGATAATGCTCTCTGGTTTAATGGCGGTGCCTTTACTGCACTGCAGGGTCAAAGAACCAGATGGTTTTTTTCTTGTGCCAGCCCTTTTCCCACATACAGCTTTCGTAGCTGACGCGTTCCGTGCCCGGCTCGAGGCCTGCCGCGACTCCGCCGGTCTCGACCTGGCATGCCCTGTCATCGGCATAAAACTCCGAGGGCAGTTTCGAATCATGCTGCCACCGCGACGCACAACCGATCAACAGCGGAAACAAGCAACCGATTATAACCCATCGCGACATAGTGGGACTCCCGCCAGAAGATGTTTGTCCCTGGCAGTATAACATTCTCATCGATATTTCATAGTGGCATCTTTCACACCTGGTACAAAATAAACTTGACCCACGGGATTAGAGTCTGTAAATTAGCACCTGCTTATTTTAATCTAAACCATCCCAAAGGAGAGAAACATGAAGAAATTGATTGTTGCTGTGATGCTGGTCGCTTTTGCTTTCACCGTAGCCTATGCTGCTGACGTCGTTACCTACGACAGCAAAAAAGGCGCCGTAACCTTCGACCATAAAATGCACGCTGACAAGCTCGGTTGCGAAGCCTGCCACGAAGGGACTCCGGCGAAAATCGAGATCGACAAGAATGCAGCCCATAAAGATGGCTGCAAAAACTGCCATAAGGAACAAGGCGGCCCTACCAAGTGTAACGATTGCCATATAAAATAACTCAACCTT
>JBFLJZ010000134.1:0-4181 GCA_040882925.1 Desulfuromonadales bacterium | reverse complement strand
GCCAGGACATCCTCGGCCTCGACAAGTCGGCCCGCTTCAACACCCCGGGCCGAGCCACCGGCAATTGGCAATGGCAGTTATCGCCCGAGATGTTGACCGATGACCTGGCACGACGACTGCGCAAGCTCACCGCAAGCTATCACCGCTGCGCGGACAAAAGTGCCGGGGACTGATCTTGCCGGCGGATGCCCGGCAGTGCGTGTTTGCGCAGTTCTTGTTTGTGCGGTAGAGAGTCAATATTTACGCAAAACCACGTATATTCTTATTGCCAGAGCCGTTATATTAAACAGCATGGAAAACTTGCTGTTCCAGAACTGACTATGCTATAAGTGTCAGCTAATATTTGATATCCGAAGCGGGCCATGGCCCGGAAACCAAGAAAGACGGAGGATTTACCCGTGAAGCAATTGATGATTCTGCTCTGTATCGCACTTTTCTCTCTCACCATGCTCGCCGGTTGCGGCGAAGAGCCCCCCACTGCACAAAACCAGGCAGCCAAGCCCTCGGCGCAGATGGCTCCGTCGACCCCGGCCGAACCTGCAACAGCCCCCGGGAAGTCCGGTAAAGTCGTCGAAACCATGGACGCCTCAGGTTATACTTATGTGCAGGTGGACACCGGCTCCGAGACATTCTGGGCGGCAGCTCCCCAGTTCGCCGTCAAGGTTGGCGACGATGTCATTGTCCCCGAAGGCATGCCGATGACCAACTTCAGCAGTAAAACCCTTGACCGCACCTTCGACACGGTTTATTTCGTGCCTTCGGTCATGGTCGGCGGCGCCGACAGCCTCGCCGCGCAAATGCCTGCCGACCATCCGGGGACGACAAACGGCAGCAAGACGACTGTCGAAACCACCGACGTCGATCTTTCCGGCATTACCGTCGCAGAAGGCGGTCAGACCGTCGGCGATATCTACGCCAAGAAAGCCGAACTGAATGGCAAGCCGGTCAAGGTCCGTGGCAAGGTTGTCAAGTTCAGCCCCCAGATCATGGGCAAGAACTGGATCCATATCCAGGATGGCACCGGTGAGGCCGGCGCTAATGATCTGACCGTCACGACCAGTGCCGAGGCAAACACCGGCGACACGGTCCTGATCAGCGGCACACTCGCCACAGACAAGGACTTTGGTTATGGTTACGCTTATGACGTGATTGTCGAAGAAGCTGAAGTCACTGTCGAATAAGACTGAGGTCACAGTTAGCCCAGAAAGCCCCCGCAGTCCGGGGGCTTTTTTTATGTTCTGTTCTCCTCTGTCTCGATCAAGCGACTCGGCCACAATCAATCATGCCGCCCGACTGTGACCCTGGCTTGCAAGTACCTGACTAAAATTGTAATATATAAGCCAGTCTGTACCTGACAACAACTTGGTAGTTAAAGAAAGGCGCATGATCATGTATCTCTGCAACAGATTATTTATCATCACTCTCCTGGTGATCCTCCCTCAACTGGCCATGGCTGACACCTGGAAAATCGACCAGGCCCACACCACCGTCGAATTCAAAATCCGGCACCTGATGGTGTCCTGGGTGAAGGGCGTGTTCACCGACGTTGATGGTACGGTGGATATCGATGAGGCAGATCTGGCGAAATCGTCGGTCAAGGTCCGCATCGGCACGGCGTCGGTAGACACCAACAACCAGAAACGCGACGACGACCTGCGCAGCCCGAACTTCTTTGATGCTGCAACCTTTCCGGCCATGACTTTCGTCTCCAAGCAAGTGGTCTTAGCCAACGGCCAGCCGGTCAAAATTGTCGGAGACCTGACGATTCTCGATGTGACTCGTGAAGTCGAGCTGGAGGTTGCAGACTTCAGTCAGACTGTGACCGATCCGTGGGGTAATATCCGGCGGGGCGCGTCGGCTTCCACGCAGATCAATCGCAGTGACTACGGGCTAACCTGGAACAAGGCGCTGGAAGCCGGCGGGGTCGTCGTCGGTGACGAGGTGCATATCAATCTGGAGGTCGAACTGATCAAGCAATAGCCCGTGATGTTTGCTGAACAAGCTGAGTAGACGCTTGTCTTTAACCGAACAGAGCAGTACCACTATTTGTCTCGGTAGTGGCGATAAACCCGCTCGGCAACCGACTCGGGCAGGCCTGGCATGTCTTGCAACTCTGCCAGGGTGGCCGCCTTGATCTTGTTCAGACTGCCGAAGTATTTCAGCAGCGCCCTCTGGCGCTTGGGGCCGATTCCCGGGATGTCGGCAAGAGATGATTTAACCTGTGCTCTGCTGCGCACCTTGCGGTGGTGGGTGATGGCAAACCTGTGTGCCTCGTCGCGCAGCCGTTCCAGAAGAAAAAGCGCCGCAGAGCCACGTTTCAACAGTACCGGGTTTTTGCGCCCGGGGATGAAGAAACGCTCCTCGCTGCGCTCCACCGCACGGCCACGGACGTTTGCCTTGACCCGGCTCTTGGCGATCCCGGCGACATCGATCGCGCCGACAAGATTCAAATCGTCCAGGACCGCCGTCAACACGCCAAGCTGGCCCCTGCCGCCGTCGATGAGGATAAAGTCCGGCAGGCTGGATTCATTAAGTCCACGTCGCAAGCGGCGGCCCAGGACTTCCCGCAAAGCAGCATAATCATCGCTGCCGGCAACGGTTTTGACCCGGTAGTGCCGGTACTCGGCTGATGCCGGCTCACCGTCGACCACAACGGCCAGGCTGGCAACCGTTGCCTGACCCTGGATGGTTGATATATCAAAGCACTCCATGCGTCGTGGCAATCGCTGTAAGCACAGCTTCTGCTGAATCTCTGCAAGCACCTTGCGACGTGCCTCATCGCGACTGCCGCGCTCCCTCAGGGCCTCTTCTGCGTTGCGATTTGCCATCTCCACCAGACGGCGACGCTCACCGCGCATTGGCACCCGGACCACCGTCTTGCGGCCATGCTTTTCTGCCAGCCATTCCGCAAAAGAAGCCATACCTTCGATGGCGAACGGCAACAGGATTTCATCGGCGACCGGGACATCCCGATCATAGAAACGCGCCAGGAAATCTGCCAGGAGCTGATCCTCGTCGAGCTGCCAGGCGAGGTTGTAGTTGCGCCTCGCCGAAAGCTTGCCCTGTCGGTAGAAAAGCATAACGACCTCGACTTCACCGCCCTGCCGACAGACCCCGACCACATCTTGGTCGACCGTTCCATAACGCACGGCCTTCTGCTGTTCGACGGTCGTCTCAATCGCCCGGACCTGGTCACGCAACAAGGCCGCTTCTTCATATTTCTGTCGCTTCGCGGCGGATGCCATCCGCTGGCGGAGCATTTCGATCACTTCACCCTGCCGACCCTCGAGCAGCGCCATCACGCCATCAACCAGCTTGCGGTAGTCTTCGACACTGATCAGCCCGTGACAGGGAGCGCTGCACTGGCCGATCTGGTGGAAAAGACACGGCCGACCGCGCTGCCGGCATTTTGCCGGGGGGTAATGCCGCAACGGGAAGATCCGGTAAATTTCCTTGAGAGTCTGGCGCAAGGCGCTCGATGAAGCAAAAGGGCCGAAATAGCGGGCGCCGTCCTGACGGACCTGGCGCACAATTTCCAGCATCGGGAAATCCTCTCGCAGATCGATCCGCAGCGAGACGAAGGTCTTGTCATCACGCAGGTGGATATTGTAGCGGGGCCGGTGTTTCTTGATCAGGGTGTTCTCGAGGATCAGCGCTTCTTTCTCGGTGTCGGTGACAATCGTCTCTATGCTTGCGGCGCGCTCCATGAGAAACCTGATCTGCGGCCGTGTATCGCGATCAGCCTGCATATAACTGCGCAGCCGGGAGCGCAGGTTTTTTGCCTTGCCGACATAAAGAATTTCACCGCCAGCATCTTTCATCAGGTAGACCCCGGTGGCCGTCGGCTGTTTGTGCAGGTCAAAACTTGTCACACAAGCTCCTTGCAACAATGTAAACAATCGATTATCTTCATAATATCTGATTTTAAGCCCACTTCAAAAGAGGGCTTTTGCAAATTATCAATGCCCATGACGGGTGTCAACTATCGCTTCACGGAGGCGAACCGGTATGCTTCGACCGTTCCTCGCAAGCCTAGCGTTCCTGATCCTGACATTGCCTTCTCTCGTGTTTGCCAAAGACGACCTCGCCGTCCTTCAGTCGGCCGTTGCCGCCGGCGCGCAGGTGCAGCCGAAACTGCTGAGCTATCATGCCACTCTCGAAACAACGCGGCTCGAAGAGAT
>JBFLJZ010000018.1:0-5840 GCA_040882925.1 Desulfuromonadales bacterium | reverse complement strand
TCAGCTCGACACCGTTTAAAAGAACCTTTCCGGCGGTTGGCCTAGGCAATTGCATAATGGCTTTCGCTACAGAGGTTTTGCCACAACCGGACTCACCTACCAAGCCAAAGATTTCACCCCTGGCGATATCGAAGCTGATACCCGACACTGCGTGAACGCAGCGGTTACGTCCGGTAACGTATTCGACCACTAGCTTCTCGACCCGTAGCAAGGGTTCGGTCTGCAAATTATTCTTCTGTTTCATGCAGACCCCCTGCACTTTATAAGAGGATGCCAGCAAGCGTAGTGGTGAGCAGGGTTCTGTACATCTTGCGTCAAGGGAGGTTCTTCTTCATAGCAAAGTTTATCTGCCTCAAGGCACCGGGGGGCAAAATGGCACCCAGGTCCTATTGTCGAAAGGCTCGGTGGTTGCCCTTCGATGGTTTGGAGTCGTTTCCCTAATGGATCTTCAAGACGGGGGATTGAATCAAAAAGTGCTCTTGTGTAGGGCATGCGCATATTTGCGAAGAGTTCCCTCGTTGGCGCCTGCTCGACGATCTTGCCCGCATACATCACCGCTGTCTGTTTAGCACGCCCTGCAACCACTCCGAGGTCATGGGTGACCAGGATCATAGCCATGTTGCGTTCGGTTTGAATCCTGTCGAGCAGGTTGAGAATTTCGGCCTGAACCGTGACATCCAAGGCTGTGGTCGGCTCATCGGCGATCAACAGCTTCGGTTCGCAGGCCAGAGCCATGGCGATCACCACTCTTTGCCGCATGCCTCCGGAGAGTTGATGGGGATATACATCGACTTTATGCTCTGGCTGCGGCAGCCCAACCGAATTTAGAAGCTCAATCGCCCTCGCCCTTGCGGTATTTCGATTCATGCCCAAGTGGTAACGCAGCGGTTCGGCAATCTGTTTACCAACGGTCATGACCGGATTGAGGGATGACATGGGGTCTTGCAGGACGACAGCGATCTCCTTGCCGCGAACGCGCATCAACTCCTGGTGAGAGACATCCCCCAGGTCCTTGCCATCGAACATGATGCGTCCGGGGTCAGGATGCTGGTACGATTTCTTTTGCCGAGGGAGTAGACCGAGAATAGTTCGGCAAAGCATGCTTTTCCCACTTCCCGACTCGCCGACAATGGCCAACGTTTCCCCACGATTGAGAGTAAAGGAAACACCATCAACAGCATGGACCACCCCTTCTTTGGTGGGGAGGTGCGTGGTCAGACCTTCGACAGTGAGGAGAGGTCGTCTATGTTTACTCATAGTCGACTCTCCCGCACATCAGTCAGGCTCCGCAAACGGTCACCGAGCACGTTGAAAGAGAGTATGGTCATAAACATAGCCAGCATCGGGATCAGACTGACGTGAGGAGCTTCTTTCAACACCCCATAGCCTTCGGCAATCATGCCGCCCCAACTCGGCGTTGGTGCCGGAACGCTTAAGCCGAGGAAGCCGAGACCTCCTTCGATAATGATAAGGTAGGCCACAACCAACAGGGCATAAACGGATACGGGAATCAGGACGTTTGGTAAAATTTCTCGCAGGATTATCATGCTGTCTCTTGTGCCGCAAGCCCTGGCCGCCTGCACGAATTCGAGTTCCGCAAACCTGAGCGTGTTGGCTCTGGCAACCCGGCAGAAGGCAGGAACCGTTAGGCCGCCTAGGACGAGTGTTATGTTGGTCAGGTTGGCACCGACCAGGTAAGTCACTACAAGCAGAAGGACTAGGTTGGGAAAAGCGAGAATCGTATCCATTACACCCATGATGAAAGTCTCAGCTCGACCTTTGTAGTAACCCGCAATCATCCCAAACCAACTTCCAATCACCATGCCGATCAACGCTGAAAAGAAGCCTATTGTTAAGGAGGTTCGCGCTCCGAAGAGAAGTCGTGTCAGAATATCGCGACCGACACTGTCGGTGCCGAGCAGATGGATAAAATGACCTTCGCCATCAGTGCTTCGTTCACCAATTGAAACAAGCGATTCTGTGCCGAGTGGACTGGCCTGATTTTGCCAATCAACCTGATCAATGGGGGGGAGGATCCACCAGTGTGCTGAAATTGCACAGGCAAAGACAAGGAGGAGCCAGAGAAGAGGCAACCAGAATGACCAACCGAGCCTCTCTGTTGCGTTGCGTTTAAGACCCCGGATGTTAAACATTGCCTGACGAACAGCTTCAGCCATGGGACCTCTCCTCGCGGATACGCGGATCGAGTAGTTGATACCCGAGATCGACTAAAAAATTGACCAACAGATAACCGGTGGCAATAAAGAGGACACAACCCTGGATAACCGTGCTGTCTTGGGCAAAGATTGATGAGATCATTAGACGACCGATCCCCGGCAGGGCAAAAATCATTTCGACGATCAGGGCACCGCCGATCAGGTGGCCGACCTGGAGACCGAAAATCGTTGACAGTGTGAAACATGATGGGCGAAGTGCATGACGTAATAAAATTCGCCTGGTTGGTAAACCCTGCGATTTTGCCAGCAGTATATAGTCTTCCTGCAATGTGCTGATCATGTCGCTACGCAGAACCCGCATCAAGGGCACCCACTCAGCCAGGGCAATCGCCAGTGCTGGCAGAATAAAGCCTTTCAGGTTTGGCCACAGCCCTTCCGAGAGAGGGGTGTAGCCGGTTGCCGGAAGCCATTTGAGTTGGAGTGAGAAAATGAAAATGAGCAGGATCGCCATGGCGAAGTTGGGGATGGAAACCAGACCAAAAGCACTAATCCCCAAGGCGTGATCGCTTTTTGTTTCAGCTTTATAGGCAGCAAGTATCCCCGCAGGTATCGCCAACAGTAAAGCGAAGAGCTGAGCCAGGCAAAGAAGCTCTATTGTCACCGGTAGTCGCGCGACAATCGCGTTCCAAACCGGTTCATGATTCAGTAGTGAAACACCAAGATCTCCTTGGAGCACTCCAGCCAGCCAGCGGCTGTAACGAACTGTTACATGATCGTTCAGGCCAAGATGTTCACGTAAATCCTCAACCTCTTCAAGGGTCGAGTCGAAACCAGCCAACTCATACGCGACATCTGCGGGAAGCATGTCGACCAGCAAAAAGCTGAGCACCGAGACGATGAAAACCACGAGCAGTAGATGCAGTATTTTTTTGCAGAGAAAGCTCATACCAGATCGTCTCTTTTTGTTTGCTGTTAGCCGGGATTTGGTTTGTGAAACCAGGCCATCGGCAGATCAGCCAGGATCTACCGATGGCTTGTAATAACAGCTTATTTTTTCGCCTGAAGGTTGGCGTCAGGTTCTAGCCAAGCTCCACCAACCTGCACGACTGCGTGACGAGCGCCGGGAATTCCCTGAACCTTTTTTTTGCCGATCAGATGGTGACGCCATCCCAAACGATAGACGAGCGGAACATCTTCGTTGATGATTTTTGCAATACCGCAAAAGGCTTCATTCCTAATCTCGGGGTCAGTGCTCATGAGCTGGGTTTCGATCAACTTGTCGAGTTTGTCGTTCTTGTAGTGGCTATGATTCCCCCGACTCTTTGAGTGCAGGTTAGTCGCCAACACAACACCCATTGCCGGTGAGTCGACCAGTGACCATGCGGACATCTGATATTCATTCTTAAACACTCGCCGAACCATCTGACCCAGTGTCACTGGAACAGGTTTCGCTGTCGCCCCTATCTCCTTGAACATTTGCGGAATAATTGCCCCAGCTTCGCGACCCCTCGGTGTGCTCGAATGCAGGTACTCGAATTCAACCGGCTGCCCGTACTCCTTGATTAATTCGCGCGCAACGGCAAGGTCTGGTTCCCGGTAACCGACATCTCCGCAGGACGATGTCGAACCAAAAGGGTCATGTGCAACAGGATGGACCCCTTTGTGGATCGTTTGAATATACTGGTCCTGATTCCAGGCATGAGCCAGTGCTCGTCGGACCCTGACGTCGTCCATGGGTGGTTTTGACGTATTGAAATAGAAAATGCCTGCGCCGGGTTCGTCACTCGCCCAAACCTGAAGTGATGAATCGGATTGCGCTTCAAGGATATCTTTACCCATGTCGGTATAGATAATATCGACTTCACCAGACCTTAAACTATCAAAACGGGTTTGCATGTCAGGCATGGTGCGGTAAACGACCTGATCGAGATAAGGTTTCCCCTTGCGCCAGTAATTGGGGTTTTTTACCACTACCAGGCGATCTCCGGACATCCACTCCTTGAACATGAATGGTCCGGTACCGACAGGTGCGCGGTTTTGCGTGTCTTCAGCAACTGCTTTTGGCGAGGGGATAAATGAACTGATGGCCGATTGCGATGTCAGGATTGGCAGGAATTCAGCCCATGCATGCTTGAGTTCAAAACGGACCGTAAAATTGTCGACCTTGTTGACCGCCTTGACCGGTCGGATAACGCTCCCCCCACGAAATTTATTGGCAGGGTCAAGCATGCGCTGCCAATGAACAGCAACAGCATCAGCATTAAAAGGGGTGCCGTCGTGGAAGATGACCCCCTGGCGCAACTTGATGGTCCACGTCTTGCCATCGTCCGAAGGGGTTGCCGACAGGGCGAGTTCCGGAATTAAGTTGCCCTCAGCGTCAGCATCAAACAAGCGCTCTTCAATCGCCATAATGTGGCTTCGGGCACGGGAGCTTAGAAATCCAGTTTTAATCGTATCAAAACCCCGTGGTTCCATTTCCATTCCGACCGTCAGTGTCCCACCATAGTGCGGTTCTGCCGCACTGACGACTCCTCCAGAGCTACCAATCAGAATTATTGATAAAAATCCCAGCCCAAACATGTTCAGCGTTTTTCGGCATGTGGCCATAGTTTTCCCGTACATAGCATGTCTCCCTTGAAATGCTGTGTGTTCCATTAATGACAGATTCGTTCACAGTACTTAGACGCTATACACCTTGGCCAATCGGTGCTGTTTTAACGTATGGAACGAGTGAATACGGAAGCGATCGTCTTCCGTGAATAAATTCTATTTCTCCGCCTCAAATTTCATTCTTAGGCCATCGTAGAGAGCCTTGGATGTCATTTCGAGGTATTGCTCAAGCTCTTCATCCGATTTTAGTGTGAACCAGCCGTTGTTCATTCCGGAGGCGTAACCGTGAATCAGCATAAAACGTGATGATCTGATAATGTGGATCTGCTCTTCACTCAAGCCTTCAAAAAGAGGGTAATCGATTAGTTGGTCGCCCAAGCCTTTTGCCCAAATCCTCAAACTCTTAGTTTGTAGCTCAGGGTTTCGACCGTCGAATAGGCATCTGAAAAGTTGATTCTCTTCAGCGGCAAAGTGGATGTAACCAATAGCGTGGTCGAGCCACTGGTCTCCGGTTCTTTCTTTCTCCATATATTCAGTGAGATAGCTCAGGGCTTTGATGTACACAGCATCTTCAAGTTCTCTTACGTTCTTGAAGTGTGAATAGATAGGCATCGTCGAGCAGTTGATGGTTTTTGCGACGGCAGGGACGGAGAGGCCTTTCCAGCCATTTTTACGAACCATCTGGAACGCCGTTTCTACTATCTCTTCGCTGTTAAATTGGGCTTTTCTAGCTGCCATTCCTTTTTCTCCTAGCGTGACATTAAAAGTTATATAAAGTATTTATATAAATGCTTTATATAATTGTCAAGGAGTTAATTCCCTTGAGTGCAAATAGTTAGAATGTTCAAAGAGGACGAATGCAGTGTCTTGTCAAATGATAGACCCTAAAGATTTGTCCTTTGGGCACCGAAATTCATATCAATAGAATAATAGAGTCAAGTAATGAGGTTCTTTGTCAAAAGGTCCTTGAAGCTATCGGGTATAATGTGCATGCTGAGTCAGTAAGGACAGCCATAAATACGATTGAAGAATTTTAGAGTGTTGCGGTTACGC
>JBFLJZ010000133.1:0-5174 GCA_040882925.1 Desulfuromonadales bacterium | reverse complement strand
TTAAGTTTTAAGTTTTGAGTTTTAGGTTGAGCTTGAGGTTGAGGTTAAGGTTTTAAGCCTTTAGTCCCCAGCCCCAAGCCCCTAGCCTCCGACTTACAGTCCCCAGCCCCCAGCCCCCGCATTTCTGTTATACTGCCAACTATGGAACTCCACCAGGCTAAATTCTGGGAATCCGCTGGCGACGCCAGGGTCCGTTGCCAGCTCTGCCGTTTCCGCTGTGTCATTGCCGACGGGCACAGAGGGCGCTGCGGGGTACGTGAAAACCGGAGCGGCATCCTTTACAGCCTGGTCTACGGTCAGACGATTTCGGAGAATGTCGATCCGATCGAGAAAAAACCGCTCTATCATTTCCATCCCGGGTCACGCAGCCTGTCGATCGCTACGGTCGGCTGCAACTTCAATTGCCTGCATTGCCAGAACCACGAGATCTCCCAGTGGCCACATGAACGTTCAGGGATACCGGGAACGGCGATGTCACCGCAGGATATTGTCGAGCACGCCAAGCAAAGCAACTCGACAAGTATTGCCTACACCTATACCGAGCCGACGATCTTTTTCGAATACGCTTACGATACTGCCGTGGCGGCCAGGGACGCCGGGATCAAGAACGTCTTCGTCACCAACGGCTACACGACGACCGAGGCCCTTGAAAAGATTGCTCCATATCTCGATGCGGCCAATGTCGATCTGAAAGGGTTTTCCGAACGCGCTTACCGGGAAGTGACCGGCGCTTCTCTCGCTGGTGTGCTTGAGTGTCTGAAGGATTACTGCAGGCTCGGAATCTGGCTCGAGGTCACGACCCTCGTGATCCCCGGACACAACGACAGCCGAGACGAACTGCGCCGGATTGCCGACTTTATCTCCGGCGAGCTCGGTGCAGAAGTGCCCTGGCATATTTCGGCATTTTACCCGACCTACAAGATGCAGGATCGCTCGCCGACATCGTTGGCGGCACTGCTGATGGCCAGGGAGATCGGCCGCGAGTCCGGGTTGCATTACATCTACCTGGGCAATGTCAACGAAGCTGAAGCCGGCGACACAATTTGCCCGGGGTGCGGGAAGAAGGTGATCCGTCGCCGGGGGCTGCAGTTCATCGACGCGGCGATCAGCGACCAGCAATGTCAATATTGCCGGCACGAAATCGCCGGTGTCGGCCTCGGCACTTGACAGGAGCAGTCATGTCCATTGATCGCACCAACCCCCGCAATCCCACCACAGATATCGACAGCATGTTCATCGACCGCTGGTCACCGCGTGCATTCGAGCCGATCCCTCTGATGCAAACACAGATCGACAGCCTGTTCGAGGCGGCGCGCTGAGCGCCTTAATGTTTCAATGAACAGCCCTGGCTGTTTCTCTTCGCCGCCGGCGAAACCGACCGGGCGCGTTTCATGCCTGCCCTGGTCGAGAAGAACCAAACCTGGGTGAAAAACACATCCCTGCTTATCTACCTGCTGTGCCGACGAAACTTCAGTCACAACGACCAAGCGAACCGTCACGCGCCCTTCGATGCCGGCGCGGCGTGGATGTCGCTGGCCCTGCAGGCCTGCAAACTTGGCTTGTATGCCCATGCTATGGCCGGTTTTAACCGGGAAAAAGCTTACGAAATTCTCAAGGTTCACATCAAAGAGTACGACATCATGGCCGCTATCGCGGTCGGTTATCGCGCCGCGCCCGGCAGCCTGCCCGAACTCGTTGCCGCCGCAGAGAAGCCGAGTGACCGCAAGACTAGAGAAGAGGTTGCCAGGCAAGGGACCTTGTGATCGTTTATGATCAACGTCCGAAAATTTCGATCGGAAAAATAGCCCGCAGTTTTGCAACTGCGGGCTTTAATGTGCTGCATAACATTAACATTGCATCTAAAGGTCTTGCGGTTTGATGTTCTGCAGCATCAAGACATTCATTGGCTTGTTCGTTTTCTAATCATTCCATCCACGCGCTTGCCTCGAAATCGGGAGTTGCCGGTTGCCTGGCATGATTGCGCCGGTCAGGCCCGGAATATTCACTGGATCGATTTGATCTGACCGGGTCTCGGCCGATCACAGCAACCCCATCCCGGCGTCTGAAGCAGAAGATCTGTTGCTCCCCGAGCAATCTGTCAAGCGTTTGCGTATCGACCATGTCGATATCTCCTGAATCAAACAAGACCTGTATCATCATGCCTCGCCGCTGTCGCATTCGGGTCGCTTTCTTGATCGCGTAATACATGTCTTCACTGCGGAATGGTTTTCTGACCAGTTGGTCGCAACCGGTTTTAAAGTAAGCTAGTTCACTGACAGATATTCCCCACGAGGTCGTGACGATGACCGGAGTATTTCTTAATTCCGGGTTTTCCCGAATCCTTTCACAGACACAAGGACCTGCCGGTCGGGGTAACGGGTAGTCGGTGATAATCACATCCGGTCGTTCGGCAAGTGCCATGCGGTATCCTGCTTCGGTATCCGCTGCCAACAATAATTCATCATATTCACCGGCGAGAATCGTAGAGAAGAGACTACGGACTGTTTTACTCGTTTCTATGACCAAAATTTTTTTGACTGTGTCCTTCAAACTGGCCATGAATCCCCCTTAGTACATAAGCCGTCTAATTGGTGTTAAGGCCCGGTTAAACCTCTGCCAGCATTGATACCATGTGCAAGATTATACAGATCTGAAGATGTCAGACAATTGTTACAAATAACAATACGGCACAAAAATTGGCATTTTTTACATAGTGGACAGACTGATGAGAGTTTTTAAGTACAAGGGTTAGTTGTTGCAGAAGTTAAATATTGCTGTAAAGTATGTATAACTTATATTAATTATACATAATTAAACTCTTTGTTACGAAGAAACACAGGACGTCACATCATTCAAATGTAAAATCAGCTACTCGTCTGTTGTGGAGACTGTCCGTGCAGGAATAACCGGGCCTGCTCAAAATTCTCTGCTTCACCAAGCAGCATCAGGGTGTCGCCGGTCTCCAGGCGCAATTCTGCAGAAGGGCTGTAAATAACGCGCTCGTTGCGAATAACCCCCATGACAGTCGTACCGGTCGCGGCGCGGAAGTTGAGTCCAGCGAGGGTCTTGCCAATGCAGGTTGAATCGTCTGGCACAGCGAGGATTTCCATCTCGCCGCCATCGAGAACAGACAGGTAGCCGGTCAATTTGGCCGGTCGGCTGTCATGCTTTTTGTGGCGGCGTTGGTGCTCGTCGCGTAATGAAGAGAGGATTTTCAGGACCCGTCCCTCCGTAACCTGGAACTTTTTCAACAAAAATGCCGTCATTTCAAGGCCGGCGCTGAATTCATCGGTGATGATATCATCAGCGCCGGAGTTCAGCAGCGGTTCGATGTTGGTGACGTAATGGGTGCGTGCGACGATGTAAAGACCCTGATTCAGTTCCCTCGCCGTTGGCACGGCGCGGGCGAGAGCGGAAGGGTCGTTGATCGCCAATACCATGGCGCGAGCTTTGTGTATGCCTGCGCCTTCGAGAACCGCGGGTGCCGTAGCGTCGCCATGAATAATAATCTCGCCGGCCTGACGCGCGTGGCGGACCACCTCGCCGTTCATTTCTATGTGAATGTAGGGCAGCCGCATTTCACGCAACGCCCGGGCAACGTTCTTGCCGGATAATCCGTAGCCGGCAATGATGACATGCCCTTCCAGGTTGGCGGTCCGTTCCAGGTCATTGCTGACCGGATTCGAGTCGCACCAACCGAACAAACCGGCCAGGCGCAGTGACAAGGGTTGCGCCAAACGAAACATCAGCGGCGTCAGCATCATCGACAGGGCGATGATCGAAAGGGCCAACTGGTAGGTTTGGGTCGGAATCAAGTTAAGCGTGCGGGCCTGGGCCATCAGAATGAAGGAAAATTCGCCAACCTGAAAAGTCAACAGCCCGGCAACCAGGGCGGTTTGCAGAGGGTACCTCGACGCGAGTCCGGCAAGGGTCCCGGCAATTGTCTTGGCCAGGCTCAAGAGGATGATGCCGATCAGAACCGCCCACCAGTTGCTGATCCACAGGCGGATGTCGACCAGCATGCCGACCGAGATGAAGAATACCGCCAAAAACACATCACGAAATGGAATGATGTCAGCCATAACCTGGTGAGAAGAATCAGATTCAGCCAGCGCCAAACCGGCCAGAAACGCCCCGAGAGCCAATGACAGACCGGCGTGGGCGGTAATCCACGCCGTGCCCAGAACCAGTGCCAGAATAGTCAGTCGGAAAAGTTCTGGCGCCCGAGTCTTGAGAATTCCCCGAAGCAACGGTTTCAGAAAATGCCTGACAAAGAGGTAAAGACCACCGAGAATCAGGGCTGACTTGCCCATTGCCCAGATCGAGAAGCCGCCGGATTGCGAGCCCAGAAGGGGCAGGGCAACGATGAAAAGGATGACACAGATGTCCTGGAAGAGCAGGATGGCGAGGGCAATGCGCCCATGGGCAGAGTCTATTTCGCCGCGTTCGAGCAGCAGCTTGAGGACAATTGCTGTTGACGAAAGAGCCATTGCCATGCCCAGCACTACGGCTGCCACCGGTGGTTCTCCGAGCAGATAGGTACCACAGGCCACCGCCACAGAGGTTGCGACAACCTGGGTGCTGCCGGCCGATAAGAGGAGTTTTTTCAGGCGGATAATGCGTTTGAAGGAGAACTCTAGGCCGATGGTGAAGAGCAGCAGGACGACACCGACTTCGGCAACCATCTCAACTTCATGAACGCCCTTGATCAGGTGCAAGCCATAGGGCCCGACCAGCAGTCCTGTGGTCAGGTAACCGACGATCGGCGACTGGCGCAACAGGCTGAACAGCCAGGCGTTGAGGAGCGCCAGAACGAGTAATATCAGAACATCTTGCAGTGCAGAAAGATCGTGCATGGTGTTGTTATGAAAAGTCTCCTGTATGCAGAATTAAAAATCAGAAGGGGAAATATGACATCAGACAAAAAAATCCCACTTACTTTTTACTTTTGCCCTTTCCCGGTTTTTGAGTTTTGAGCCATTCCAGCCTTTCTTTGATGGTTTTTTCGTAGCCACTCCCGGTGGGGCGGTAATAGGTCGTGCCTTCAATCTGTTCAGGCAGGTGGGAGTGGGTGACCACAGCGTCATCGTGGTTGTGGGCGTATTGATACCCTTTGCCATAGCCCAGCTCTTTCATCAGACCGGTCGGTGCGTTACGGATATGCAGCGGGACTG
>JBFLJZ010000132.1:0-5551 GCA_040882925.1 Desulfuromonadales bacterium | reverse complement strand
GGGGGATCTCTACTTCAGTACCGACTTCGATGACTACGCCGAAGATGTCGCCGCACAGATTCACGGCCTCGCCGGTTATCGCAACATGCTGTCAACGGCTTGGACAAAGGTTTTGCCCGGCTACCCGTTTTCCAAGTATATGCAGCGCTTTCTTGAACGGGGCGAGGACATCTATTTTATTCACTCCCGGAGGGATATGGCTGTCCCCCGCCATGCTCTGCCCGCACCGGTGATGCAGCGCGGGTTCCGGGTCCGCTGGCCAATCGCAGAAAATGACTGAATACCTGACTGCGCGGATCCCCGGTAGCGGCGGAACCATCCGTCAACGGCCCGAGGACTTCCGCGTCGAGGAAATCCCTCTCTATGAGCCCTGCGGTGAGGGAGACCACCTCTACCTGTCGATCGAAAAGCGGGGGTTGACCACCTACGACGTGCTGCGGCAGCTGGCAATTGCGCTGAACTGCAGGGAGCGTGACCTGGGATATGCCGGACTCAAGGATGCCCAGGCGATTACTCGGCAGACCATTTCGGTGCCATTACGCAAGCCCGACGACGTCAGGGGCCTGAACATCCCCGGCGTGAAGATCCTTTCGGCGAGTCTGCATCGCAACAAGCTGCGCCCCGGACACCTGGCCGGCAATCATTTCCAGATTCGCATCCATCAGCCGGAGCAGGGGTCGTGGCAAAGGGTCAATGATGTGCTGGCTCTTCTGGAAGAGACAGGGGTACCGAACCGCTTTGGCGGGCAACGCTATGGTGCGCTGGAGAATTCGCACCGCATCGGTCGGGCGATCCTGCGCCGTGACTACATAACCGCGGTTGCTGAGACTATCGGCGACCCGCGGGCAATCGTGCATCCAGGCTGGCGCGAAGCCGCCGCGGCCTATCGCGGCGGGGATCTGGCAACCGCAATCGAGAAACTGCCCCGCCACTGCCGCCCCGAACGTGCGTTGTTGTCGCTCCTGAAGAACGGCAAGAGTCCCAAACAAGCGGTACTGTCGATGCCACGCAAGTTATTGCGGCTCTACCTTTCGGCCTATCAGTCAAGTCTGTTCGATCGACTGGTTGATATGCGAATGACCTCACTCAATAAAATCTGGCTCGGCGACATCGCCTTAAAGCATGTTAACGGCGCCTGTTTTGCGGTCACCGACCCGGTAGCCGAGCAACGCCGTGCCGACACTTTTGAAATAAGCGCCACCGCACCTCTCTACGGCTTCAAAACCAGGCTGGCCGAAGCACAGGCCGGGTTGCTCGAAGAGAGCCTGCTTGACAAGGAAGAGCTGACGCTGCAGTCGTTCCGCCTTTCCGGCGGGCTGGCCATGGCGGGCGAGAGACGCCCCTTGCGCGTACCGCTTCGTGCTGTGGCATGCACCGCAGACAAAGACGACCTGCTGTTGTCCTTTTCACTGCCAAAAGGCAGCTTCGCAACCACGGTCCTCGCGGAAGTCATGAAAACAGGCCCATGACACCAGGCATTGGCAAAGGCTCGACGTTAAGGTATCCTACGCAAGAATCCGCTCGCCCCTGTCGCTGCCGCAAGGCGACCGAAACAGGAGAACATCATCATGTCGCATCACAATGGTCAGGAGCCTGACCAGCAGGAAGATTTCCGCATCAACTTCTTCCGGCCACGCGCCGGGTTCATGCGCAAGGAAGTGACGATCATCTGGATCGCACTTGCCGCCTGGGGAATCATGACTTTCGGCATGCCGATTCACCTGGCTTTAACCCATCAGGACCCGGTCCGTACTTTGTCCGAAGTGCCTTATGTCTTCGGCATACCCGCCTATTTCTGGTACAGCGGACAGTTCCTGATCCTGTGGTTCATTTTCCTTTGTTTTTTCTTCAACATCCTGATCGACTGGCTGAGTTCCAGTTATCGCCGGCGGCGTTAGGAGAGGGCCCATGGAGTATTCGGTCAGATACACGCCGTTTTTCTTGCTGGTATGCGTACTCATCGTTTCCCTGGTGATCGGCCTCATGTCACGCCGACAGGACAAGGGCGGCTACGGTCTGCAGGTTCGCTCGATCGGTCATGCCAATATCGGCGCGGCCATCGCCTCCAACTGGATGAGCGCGGCCTCTTTCCTCGGCATTGCCGGGGTGTTTTTTCTGCATGGCTATTTTGCCTTCGCCTACATCCTCGGCTGGACCGGCGGTTACGTTCTGCTGCTGGTCCTGATGGGCAGCCAGATTCGCCGCTTTGGCAAATACACTGCAGCAGACTTCGTCGAAGCCCGCTATGACTCCTCGGTGGCCCGGGTTGTTTCTGCGGTGATCGCGATCATCATTTCACTGATATACTGTGTCGCCCAGTACAAGGGGATCGGGCTGGTCTTTGCCTGGATGTTCGGTATCGAGTATACCCAGGCACTGATTTTCGGCATCGTCGTCACCCTGGCCTATCTGATCATCGCTGGAGCACTGAGAGCAGCGCGCAACCCGCAGATGCACTACCTGATCCTGATTCTCTCCTTCGTCATCCCATTGATGATGATCGCCAAAAAACTCGACTACAACTGGCTCCTGCCGCAGTTCAGCTACGGCAACGCACTGCGTGACCTTCCGGAACAGGTTTCCAGTGCCTACCTCTTTCCATGGACTTTCGGCTCGCCCTACGAGTGGATTGCGCTCTGCTTTACCCTGATGGTCGGCACCGCCGGGTTGCCGCACGTTTTATCCCGTTTCTACACTGTGCCGAACACCCGCGACGCCCGCTGGGGAGTGGTCTGGGGGATCTTCTTCATCGGCCTGCTTTACTGGAGTGCACCGGCGTTCGGGGCCTTTGCCCGCAACTGGATGGAGCGGTCCGGAGCAGCGTTCGACCCGCTCGAAGCGCAGGCCATCGCAGATATCATCGTCATCAAAACCGCCGAATGGGTGGGGATCAATGAGCTGCTGGTAGGAATTCTCGCAGTCGGCGGCATCCTTGCCGCAATCAGTACCATTACCGGTCTCCTGGTCACGGCGGCCGGGGCGGTTTCCTATGATATCTACTACCGCCTGATCAATCCGAATGCCAACGAGCGACACCTGCTTCTGGTCGCCAAGGCGGCGACCCTGGTCCTCGCCGTGATTGTCCTGGTGATAGCGGTGAACCCGCCGGGACTGATCGCCCAGATCACGGCGGTCGCCTTCGCTCTCGCCGGCAACACGCTGTTCCCGGTCTTCCTGTTGGGCATCTGGTGGGACCGGGCCAACAAGTACGGTGCCATCGCCGGAATGCTGGTGGGCATCACGATCACTTTCGCCCCGATTCTGTTCGGGCACATCTTCCCGACATTACGCGCTGTACTGCCACCGACATCGTCTGCCCTGATTGGCGCACCGGTGGTCGTCCTGACGATGATCATCGTGTCGCGGCTGACGCCACCGCCACCGGAACATTTGCGACGCTTCCTGGTTGAGAAAGTTCACAGCCCCTGAAATTTTCACCCGGTAAGGATCGGCATTAATCGGATGATTGGCTCTGCCGTAATACGTGAGCTTTAAAATGATGTTTTATTATACACAGCAATTTTACCGATGAAGTTGATACTCTCAGCAGGAAGTCTTTACACCTTGCCCTCAACCCAGGTCTTTGAAATGGCCAGGGATGTAGGCTTTGACGGTCTGGAAGTGATCATCAACCATGACTTCTCCGGATCAAGGGCGTTGGACCATCTGAAGGAACTGCAAAGCATCCACCCGGTCCTTTCGCTCCATGCACCTTTTTTTGAAATCGACGGCTGGGGCAGCAAGATCGATCAGCTCAAGCGCTGTGCCGAACTGGCTCTGCATGCAGGTGTGCCATTGATCAATTTTCATCCACCGAGCTGGCTGCTCTTTGAATTCAAGTTCTGGCGCTGGCTGAAACGAATCAAGGATTTCCAGGCCGAGATCGGACAAAACGGGGTGTTGATTACGATTGAGAACATGCCGTGCCACCCACAATTCAAAATCAACCCTTACCTGCTGACCAAGATAGAGAACATGGTGCGCTTCATGGAGGAGCGGAACCTTTATCTGACCTTTGACACGGCGCACTGTGGTTCAATGCACACCGACTTTCTCGGAGATTTCCACAAGTTCTACGATTCAGGCAGGATGCGCAACATCCATTTCTCCGACTACGGCAACGCCCAGGAGCACCTTTTCCCGGGACACGGGGCCCTGCCGCTGACCCGCTTCCTGAACCATCTCAGGGAAACCGGCTACGACCAGGCGCTGGTCCTGGAACTGGCCCCCCATGAATTTCCGAAAGAAACCGAATTAATTCAGGAAACCCTGGTTGAGCTATACAATTATCTGTGTCAGGAAACCAGGCATTCTACGCCCCTGACCGGAGATGTGGCTGGCTGAATAGACCCGGTCGACAGACCGGTTAACGAACAATGTAAACCGAACAGTGCGCGTGCAGGGCCACTTTGGTCGAGACACTGCCCAGCAGAGTACGTTTCATGCGGCCCTTGCCCGAAGAGCCGATGACGATGACGTCACACCCCTTCTCTTCGGCAAACAGCATCAACTCTTCTGCCGGGTCACCATATAATACCAGCGCCTCCAGTTCGACCTCCGCTTCTGCTGCAGCCTTCTCAACAACATAGAAGAGCCGATCGCGCTTTTCATCCCATCCGGGCATTTCCGTTGCCGGCTTGTCAGGGAAGAAGTCGGTAAAAGAAGGCGTCTTCATGCTGGGCAGGACGAGGACGGCATAAAGCTGACTTTTGAACTTGGTACCGGAAATCGAAGCCAGACGAACCGCTTCTTCGGCGGCCTTGTCCGACTGGGGAGAACCGTCGATGGCAACAATGATCCGTTTACTGAGAGTCAGCATGGCCAATCCTCCAGAAATTCATGTGACGAATTTACCTGCCGCCTCGTCAAGTGTCAACATTGCAGAAAAATGACATATCTATTTGACTTCTATAAAACACTATTTTAAAATCGATAAAGATATGGAAATAAAGGCCTCTGAATGAATTCCCCAGGGTAGCAGCCTGGCGTGAAAGTATCCATTTGCCTTGACAGTTTCACTCCGTTTCGTTAGAAAATGTGACTTGCTTATGTAAGTCTATCTCACCAATGACCCGAGGACTCACTAAAAATGGCCAGGAAAGAAAAATCTGAATATATTATCCAGGCAGTTTCGCATGCGCTGGACCTGCTCGAGCAGTTCCATGATGATGTCGATGAACTTGGCGTCACCGAACTCAGCAAGCGTCTCAAACTGCACAAGAACAACGTGTTTCGACTCCTGGCGACTCTCGAGTCGCGGGGTTATATTGAACAGAACAAAGCCACCGAGAACTATCGCCTCGGTCTCAAGGCACTGGAACTTGGCCAGACCTTCATCAAGCAGATGGGGCTGCTGCGGCAGGCCAAGCCGATCCTGGAAAAGATGGTGGCTGAATGCAACGAAACCTGCTACGTCGCCATCTTCAAAGAAGGCCACGTCGTCTATCTCGACATGGTCGAGACGGATATGACCGTACGCGTCGTTTCACGGGTCGGTTCCCGCCTGCCGGCCTACTGTACCGCCGCCGGCAAAATCCACCTGGCCCACATG
>JBFLJZ010000131.1:0-9526 GCA_040882925.1 Desulfuromonadales bacterium | reverse complement strand
CTGGGGCTGGAGCAGGTCCCAAGGGTTTGGCTGTTCGCCAATTAAAGTGGTACGCGAGCTGGGTTTAAAACGTCGTGAGACAGTTTGGTCCCTATCTGCCGTGGGCGTAGGAGATTTGAGAGGATCTGTTCCTAGTACGAGAGGACCGGAATGGACGAACCTCTAGTGTACCTGTTGTCCCGCCAGGGGCAGTTGCAGGGTAGCTATGTTCGGAAAGGATAACCGCTGAAAGCATCTAAGCGGGAAGCCCACCTCAAGACTAGATCTCCCTGGGACTTCGGTCCCCTGAAGGTCCGTCGTAGACGACGACGTTGATAGGCCGGCGGTGTAAGCGTGGCAACACGTTCAGCTAACCGGTACTAATCGACCGTGAGGCTTGACCATAAAAAGTTTTACGTGAAGGCGGGGGGAGGTTCTCCTCCCCCCAACTTCCATAAGTTTGCGGTATGCCAGCATCAATCAATAGACAACTCTAGGCAATTGAAAACCAGTTTACGGTTTTCGGTGGCTATAGCGTAGGGGTCACACCTGTTCCCATCTCGAACACAGAAGTTAAGCCCTATTGCGCCGATGATACTGCATGGGTGACTGTGTGGGAAAGTAGGTCGCCGCCGAAATTATTTGAAAAGGCCCCGTCTCGAATGAGACGGGGCCTTTTTTTGTGCAGTTGAGCACTCCATGAAAAACGGCAGAATAAGACATTACCCCTTCTTCAACTCAATCCCGTATGACTTGATTTTGCGGTGCAGGTTAGAACGCTCGATTTCGATCGCTTCAGCCGTTCGCGAAATATTCCAGTCGTTCTCTTCCAACTTCAGAACCAGGAACTCTTTTTCAAATTCTTCTTTTGCAGATCGGAATGTGTCAGCCGCCAAGCTGATTGTGCCTTGGTCTGTACTGGGCTGCTGCCCGCCGAAGATCGATTGCGGCAGTTGCGCCCGGGTAATCGTGTTCCCGGGAGACATGATCACCAGACGCTCGATAAGGTTTTTGAGCTCACGGACGTTGCCGGGCCATGAGTAGTTTTGCAGGGCCTTGATGGCATCATCATCCAGATGTTTGGTCTCGCGAGATTCCTTGCTGCAAAAGTACTCGAGAAAATGTGTCGAGAGCAGGGGGATGTCGGCCTTGCGATCCCTCAATGGCGGGACATGAAATGGTATGACGTTGAGACGATAGTACAAATCCTCGCGAAAACTTCCTTCGGTAATTTCTTTGACCAGGTCCTTGTTAGTTGCTGCTATGACACGCACATCGACCTCTATTGTCTTGTTGCCGCCAACGCGCTCGAATTTTCGCTCCTGGAGAATGCGCAGAACCTTGGCCTGGGTCTTCAGGCTCATGTCGCCGATTTCATCGAGAAACAGGGTGCCCTGGTGCGCCTGGTCGAATTTGCCGCGGCGCTGGGTCGTCGCACCGGTGAAAGAACCTTTTTCATGGCCGAAAAGTTCTGATTCAATCAACTCTTCCGGGATTGCCGCACAGTTTACTTCGACAAACGGCTTGTCCTGTCTCTGCGAGTGGTAATGGATTGAACGCGCTACGAGTTCCTTGCCCGTCCCGTTTTCTCCGGTAATCAGGATCCAACCGGAAGTCGGTGCGGCAATCCTGATCTGTTTTTTCAATTCCTTGATCAACTTGCTGCTGCCGATCATCTCGTGTTCTTTGCCGATCTGTGCCTTGAGCTCACGGTTCTCTTCAACGAGCTGGCCTATCTTGACCGCATTTTGAATACAGAGGAGAACTTTCTCGAGAGAGAGCGGCTTTTCTATGAAATCATAGGCTCCCAGCTTGGTCGATCTGACGGCTGTCTCGATTGTGCCATGCCCGCTCATCATGACGACCAGCTGATCAGGGTAGATGTCGCGAATCTTGGTCAGGGTTTCCAGACCGTCCATACCCGGCATCCAGATGTCGAGCAGAATCAGGTCGGGCCTGTCTTCACTGATTTTCTCGATCGCTTTCTCGCCGTTGTCAACCGAGGTGGGCGAGAAGCCCTCGTCCTGCAGTATACCGGTGAGACTTTCTCGAATACTTTTTTCGTCATCGACGACCAGAATGGATTGCATAATCCCTCATTGACTCTCTTTAGGCCTGCTCGGTATCGGTTGATATCGGCAGTTCGACGATAAAGTGGGTTCCCTGTGGCTCATTGTCACGAACCCGGATATAGCCATTATGGTCTGAAATGATTGTTGATACAATAGCCAGGCCGAGCCCGGTCCCCGATTTCTTGGTGGAAAAATACGGTTCGAAGAGCCGGGGTTTATCTTCTGCCGGGATACCGCAACCATTATCGCTTATCTTCAGCGTGACGATCTGCAAAACAGAGTTGAAGGAGGTTTCTACACCGATGATGCCGCTGCCATCGACAGCCGCCACTGCATTGTCCAGCAGGTTGATCACCACACGCCTGATCTGTTCATGGTCGAGGTTGAAGATCGGCACTTCAGGGTCCAGGTGTAGTTTGAAGTTGATTTCTTTATGACCCTCCTGGTACAGCACCAGGGCTTGACTGACCACATCGTTCAGGTTGTTCGGACTGGGGTTGCTGGCAGGCATGCGGGCGAAGCTGGAGAATTCGTTGACCAGATTTTTCAAATCATCAACCTGTTTGATGATCATCCCGGTACATTCATCAAAGACCGAGTCTTCAGGGTCAAATGTGTCGAGGTAGCGTCTGCGCAGGCGTTGTGCCGAGAGCTGAATCGGAGTCAACGGGTTTTTGATCTCATGCGCGATGCGACGCGCAACCTCACGCCAGGCTGCCATGCGTTGCGCTTTCAGCAGTTGGGTCAGGTCGTCGAAGACCACGACAGTTCCCATGAACTCACTGTTTTCGTCTTTAAGAGTCGTCACGTTCACCAGCAAGACCACTTTGTTACCGCCAGTGGGCAGGGTGATCTGCTTGCGGATCGAGTCTTTACCCGAACTGACCAGCTCCTTGAGGATCCCCTTGATCATTGGCAGATAATCCGGTGTCACAATATCACGGAAGTTGCGGCCGATGATATTCGCCGTTCTCAGCCCAAGCAGTTTTTCCGCGGACTTGTTGATCGTGGTGATGTGACCTCGACTGTCGATCGAAACGACGCCAGCCGTGACGTTGGCGAGAACAATTTCCATATAACGGCGACGCTGCTCGAGTTCGAGGTTTGAACTCCGCAACTCCTCGTTAGCCATGCGGATGGTTTCCTGACTTTTGCGCAGGTCAGCCGTCATCGTGTTGAAGGCTTCGACCAGCGAGCCGACTTCATCGTTGCTGTAGCTGTCCAGGGTTACGTTCAGGTCGCCCGAAGCGACCCGGTTGGTTGCAACCGCCAGATCCTGTATCGGTTCTGTGATGCCGCGAGCCAGATGGAAGCCGGCCCATGTAGCGAGAAAGATAATAACCAGGGCGATCAGGAGCAGGAAGAGCACGTAGCCTTTCTGGATTTTGCCCTTGAGGAGTTTGGTTGACTTGTACTGTTCGAATGAGCTGCTGATCTCCTTCATCTTGTTGACCAGCGAATAGGGGACATAGTAGTTGACGACCACGACCCCGACCACATCATCGGGGTTCCAGTTGGAATATACTGGCACAATACCCCTGATCAGGTCGGCCCGGCCGATCGGGCTGATCCGCGTGAAGCGATTCCCCTGCAGAGCCTCGCGGATGCTGTCTGAGCCAGGGTCGGTAAACTCTGCCGCCGGGACCTGTGGGTTGACAGTCCGGACCAGTTCCTCAAGAGTCGCGGAAAAGACTTCGACAATGCCTAGGTTGTACTCTTTCTGCTTTTGGTGAATCAGTTCGATCAGGACCGGGAGGTTATCTTCGTTGAGCAGTTTCTCATTCTTGATGGTCTGTGCAATCTGGTCGGCATAGTAAAGTGCGTTGCTGGCCGAGTTCTTGTAATAAGTTTGTGCGACCTCCAGGGATTCCTTGAGTGACTCCTCGATTTGGCTGTTGAACCAGTTTTCTATAGAGTTGGTAATAAACCCTGCCGAAACGAAAAAAAGCAGCATGGTCGGAATCAATGACAGGGCAATGAAGGCCAGAACCAGCTTGCTGCGCAGTTTCGCTCCGGGGACGCCTCGCTTCCGCTCCAACAGCAGCTTGAAAATATTGCGCATGACCAGAAACAGGCAGAGGATGATCAACAATATGTTCATGTTGATCAAGGCAAGAATCAGGATGTTTCCGGACAGGGGGATTTCCGAGGTCAGTTCGAACAGCTGCCCTTGATAGCTCAGCGACAATGCGACCAGCCCGATGATGACGGCGATGAGCAACCATTCGCGGCGGCGTTTGCGGGATTCGGTGTTCTGGACACCCGATGTCTTGACTGGCTGAGTGGTCGGCATGTGTAAGTCTATCGTTGCGTAATTTAAGCGTAAAAAAGACTTTTTTGCAAGTTACAACTGGCTTATTAGGATCGCTGCAACCTGTCAAGCCGGGACCGCGTAATCAATGGCCAGCTGTCCCGGATACCGGTTACTGAAGGAGTCAGACCGAACAAACAAAAAAGGCAGCCGAATCGGCTGCCTGGTCAGTCTTGTCAAATTCCGTTTCATGCCTTGGACAGTGCCAGATCGGTAGCGAAAGCCGGCGTCATCTGCAGAGCAGCCTTCAGATTCTCTTCACTGAATTCAAGAAGCTGCCAGCTGTCGGGGGTGTCGATAATCTTCTCTACCAGTTGATGATTGATATCATGTCCGGCCTTGAAAGCACGAACATGGCCAAGAATCGGATATCCGATCAGGCTCAAGTCGCCGATGGCATCAAGGATCTTGTGGCGGACAAATTCATCATGAAAGCGCAGCCCTTCCGGATTGAGAATTTTTTCGTCATCAACGACAATGGCGTTTTCCAGCGAACCGCCTCGTGCGAGCCCGGCAGCTTTGAGGCTTTCGACATCTTTGAGAAAGCCGAACGTGCGTGCCGGCGCCAATTCCTTGCGGAAGCCTGCAGTCGTGACCTTGACTGAACGCTGCTGCAAGGCGATGCAAGGATGCTGGAACGCGATATCAAAGGTGATGCGGAAGAAACGCGAGGGAATAATCGTGGCGCGTTTTTCACCGTCGATAACCGAGACGGGTTTGCGGATGGCGAGAAATTTACGGCTTACGGTGTGTCGTTTCAGGCCGGCTTCTTCCAGAACCGAAACGAAAGGAGCGGCACTGCCGTCCATAATCGGTACTTCCGGTCCGTCAATGTCGATGTGCAGATTATCCACGCCGTAGGCGGCGAGCGATGCCAACAGGTGCTCAACAGTGGAGACGCGAGCATCTCCTTGGCCAATCACCGTTGCGAGGCGGGTATCGACAACATTTGCTGAAGTCGCCTCGATGGAGACCTTGCGATCACCGATCTGGCGATGAAAGACAATGCCTACGCCGGCATCTGCGGGTCGCAACGTCATATTGATGCGTTGCCCGGTGTGCAGACCGATGCCGGATATGGCGGTCGATCGGGCGATGGTTGTCTGGCAAATCATAATCATCTGAGACCTTCTTGTGGTGTGTTGGGCTGTTCAAATCCTTAATGTTATGCAATTGTCTTGCCAATGTTAGATGTTTGTTAAGGTATTGATATCGTTGGCTATTCTTTTTGCCGACGGGAGCGGCTGAGTGTCGAAGAGTCTTTTTATTGCAACGGGTGTGTTTTTGTCACCACAGTCTTGGATGCTATGGCAATATTATAGCCTGCCGGAACGCAGTATGCCCACTGCCAGCCAGAGGCCGAGAAGTCCGGCAATCGAATATCCCAGCAAGCCAAGGAGCGGAAAGCCGAAAACCATCGGCCCCTTTTCGATCTGCATGACCAGTGACGAACCGACGATCAGTGATCCGATGACCAGGGAAAATGAAACCCGGTTGCTGGAGCGGTCCAGGTCAGTGACCAACTTTTCCAGACCACGATGCTCCAGGTCGATCTTGAACTGATTGCGGTTCAGGCGATTGATAAACTCCTTGATGTCGTGGGGCAGATTTTTCGCCAGCGAGGTGTAGGCCACTGCGATCCTGCTGGCCTGTGTTGAGATGTTTTTCGGGCTGAAGCGCTCGATAAGAAGTCTGTTCACGTACGGGCGCATGTGAGAAATCATATTGAAGTTCGGGTCCAACTGCCGGCCAACTCCTTCCATGACGACAAGGGCCTTGGCGAGCATCATATAATCCGGGGGAAAATGGATGCGATGGTGAGTCAGTAGTTCAATGAATTCCGAGAAAAGCCTGCCGATCTTGATGTCCTGAAGCACCAAGTCGTAATAATCTTCGATAAAGTCGTGCAGGTCTCGCCTCAGGTTCTTCAGATCAGCAGTGTCGGTCAGTTCCCCGGAGTAGAGCAAATGCGAGATAATGCTGTCCACATCTCTTTCCAGCAAGGCTTGCAAAAGGTCGAGAAGCTGTTCCTTGAGGTCTTGCCCCAGGCGCCCGACCATGCCAAAGTCGAGCATGCAGATGACCTGATCAGGCAAGACGAAAACGTTTCCCGGGTGAGGGTCAGCGTGAAATAATCCATGGTCGAGAACCTGCTTGAGAAAAGCATCTGCACCACGTTTGGCAATTTCCTTGAGATCGTAACCCTGCGCCCTGAGTTCTTCCAGATGCGAGATTTTTATACCGGGAACATACTCCATGGTGAGGACTATTTCGCCGGAATAGTCCCAGAAGATTTTCGGGATGTAAACGGTCGTGCTGTCGGCAAAATTGGCGGCAAAACGCTCGACGGTGCGGCCTTCCCGGGTGAAGTTCATCTCCCGCGAGATACTGCGGCGAAACTCCTTGACCAAGCCGACGGGATCGTAAATGGCGATGGCAGGAACATGTTGCTCGATCAGGTAAGCCAGGCCCATCAGAACATCGATATCAGTTTCGACAATTTTCGATATGCCCGGGCGCCGGATCTTGAAAACAACCTCTTCACCGCTGCGGAGCTTGCCGCGGTGCACCTGGGCAATACTCGCTGCGGCGAGCGGCTCCTCGGAAAATTCAGCGAATAGCTCATCGGCGGGGTACCCCAACTCGCGCCGGACCTGGGTTTTTATCTGCTCAAGCGTCACCGCAGGGACTTCGTCCTGGAGCTTGCTGAATTCCTGAATAAACTCCTGATCGAGTACATCGGGGCGGGTAGAAAGCAGCTGACCGAGCTTGATAAAAGTTGGTCCGAGCTCCTCCATGGCCATGCGCAGTCGCTGGGGCTGGCTGAGTCGCTCCAACTCTTTGTGCATTTTGTCCCGGGTAACGATGCGTTTGCCGAGTTCCAGGTAGTAGTCAATGTTGAGCTGTTCGACAAAATGGCCGAACCCGTACTTGATCAGCACGCCCAGAATCGTTCTGTAGCGGCGGATGGTGCGGATATTTCTATTAACCCGAAGAATCGGCAGCATGATTATGCCCGGGGCTCAGTACTGCCCTGTTTGAGTTTCCTCTCCAAAGATGCGACTTTTTTCTTCAGTTTGTCAAATTCGTCTGCGGTGACCACGCCCATCCGTTCACAGGCTTTTTTGACTTCTTCTCGAGCCTGCTCCTGCATCTTTTCCCGGTTCTTGTTTGCTGCCTCCTGGACTTTCTGCAGGAATGCCTTGCCTTCTTCTTCGCTGATATCAAGCTTCTCCCGCAGTTCCTGGACCAACTCTTCGGCTTTTTTCTGGGTGAGGGTCATTGCGCCAACTGCAGTCAGTACGGTCTTCTCTAGCAGCTCAATCATGGCAACCTCCTTGTTTGTTGCTATTGCGTGAATGAAACAGTCATATCAACATGTTAGCAGAGGAGAGGGGGCTTTCAAGCGTTTTGCAGAAGATATTCAATCTTGGGCAAGGCGGCCCTGGCAGAAGCTTCTCCAGCGGCGATGACTTCTTTGGCACGATGAAATTCCAGCAGGGTGATGTCATTCAGTGAAGGTTTGATGAGTAGATCATGGGGATTCTGGCGCAGGTGCAGTTCATTGATGACATTCTCCATGATGACCACACTCTGGGCGCAGACCCGGAAGATATTCGGAGTTTTCACATCGCCACGCACGTCCTCTTTTGATTCTGGACCGATTGCGGTGTGGAATGCCTGTTCTATGCTGCGGGCACTGAACAGGCCGCGCCAGCGGCTGACCGGTTTTGCTCTGCCTTGTGCGGTCGGCAGGTAAGTTTCCGGGGTACGTTTGTTGACTGCTGGAATGGTGCAGACTCCGATGACCTTGTCTGCACCGAGTTGACGGGCCACGTCGGTCGGGATTGGCTTGCAGAGACCACCATCGACGAGAAAGCGTTGACCGAAACGCACAGGAGAGAAAATCCCCGGAAATGCGAGTCCGGCACGCAAAGCTTCCAGCAGGTCACCTTGCTTGATAATAACCGCCTCGCCCGTGTTTATGTCGGTTGCCGTGATTGCGAGTGGCCGGTTGAGGTCCGCGAAGTCTCGCGCCGGCAGCAATTCGGCGATGAAAGAGACTAACCTCCTGCTGTCAGTCAGGCCAGAAGTCGGCAGAACCGGGTCAAGTAGTCTGGCCATGCTGCGCCAGTCAATCTCGAGCGCTGCGTTTTCCATGTGATCGACAGGAACGCCTGCCGCATACATGGCACCGATAAAAGCGCCCATGGATGTTCCGGCAATAATGTCTATCGGGATTTTGGCTTCCTCCAAGACTTTCAGGACACCGATATGGGCCAGGCCCCTGGCCGCCCCACTGCCGAGAGCAAGGCCAATTCTGGGTCTGGATGAAGTGTGCATGCGGCCTCCCGGGACAGCTTACAGAAACGCCTTAACGCCTGAATATCCAGATAATCAGCGAGAGCAGCAGAGAGATCAGAAGGCATGTCCCGAGCGGGAAGAAGAAAGAAAAATTTTCTCGTTCGATGTGCAGATCGCCCGGAAGTTTGCCGATAAAGTTCAGTCTTCCACCAAACGTCAGGAGCAGGCCGATCGCGACAAGCAGAATGCCTGCAACGATCAGTGCTTTTCCGAGCTCGCTGCTCATCAATTGTTTCTGCTGGGATGGTAGCGGTCTTTCTCCGAATAGATGCAACCGCAATACTGCTGCCTGTAGAGGCCCATGGCCTTGGACGCCGTGATCCCCTCCTGCCAGCCGGCCCGGAAGTCGTCGTAGAAGAAGTCTATGCCGTAATGACGCCCCAGTTCTTCTCCGAGTTTGCGAATCAGTTCGTGGTTCTGGTAGCGAGAATACAACAGGCTGGTCGTAAAGCCGTCGTAGCCTGAGACAGCGGCACAGGCTGCGGCCTCCTTCAGGCGTGACTGGTAACAGTAGGCACAGCGTCCGGCCGGTTCAGTGGCGACTTGGGCGAGAAAGTCCTCGAGCAGGTACTCGTCCCTGTAGATGACTTTCAGATCGCTGGCGCTGGCGTATTCCTCGACGGCCTGCAGGCGACGGCGATATTCCTGGTAAGGGTGGATGTTGTGATTGAAGAAGTAGCCATCAACGTCATGTCCTGATTCCCGCAGCGTGCGGACCGGATATATGGCACAGTTGGCACAGCAGATATGCAGTAGAATCTTCATTTTACGAGCCTTTGCAGCTTCTCAACGAGAATGG
>JBFLJZ010000130.1:0-4721 GCA_040882925.1 Desulfuromonadales bacterium | reverse complement strand
GGCTCGATCTTCTCCACGACCTCTGACACGGAAGTTCTGATTCACCTGCTGGCAAAATCGCAGAGCGATTCGTTAGCAGAACGTGTTGCTGAAGCTTTGATGTCGGTTAAGGGCGCGTACAGCATTGTATTTCTCACAGAAACGCGCATGGTCGCGGTTCGTGATCCGAATGGTTTCCGTCCTCTTGCTCTCGGCCGGCTCAACGGTGCTTATGTTGTTGCCTCTGAAACCTGTGCTTTTGACTTGATCGAAGCGGAGTTTATTCGTGAAATTGATCCGGGCGAGATGGTTGTTATTGATAAGGACGGCATGAAGTCTTACCGGCCCTTTAAAGAAACCACGCCATCCCCCTGTATCTTCGAGTTTGTCTACTTTGCACGTCCGGACAGTACGATCTTTGGCGAACAGGTTTACAAGGTCCGTAAAGAACTCGGTCGCCAGCTGGCCCGTGAACATCATATCGACGCAGATGTCGTTCTTGCTGTGCCGGACTCCGGTGTGCCGGCGACAATAGGTTATGCTGAAGAATCGGGAATCCCCTTCGAGTTGGGGCTGATTCGCAATCATTACGTCGGTCGAACCTTTATTGAGCCGCAGCAGTCGATTCGCCACTTCGGCGTCAAACTAAAGCTCAATCCTGTCCGTGAGGTGATTGAGGGTAAACGTGTTGTCGTCGTTGATGACTCTCTGGTGCGCGGCACCACGGCACGTAAGATCGTCAAGATGATTCGCAACGCAGGCGCTCGAGAAGTTCATATGCGCCTTTCCAGCCCGCCGACCAGTTTTCCCTGTTACTACGGGATAGATACACCGTCTCGTAAGGAATTGATCTCCTCGTCGCATACCATTGAAGAGATTGCCCGCTACATTACCGCTGATTCCATTGGCTACCTGAGCCGAGAAGGTATGTTGTCGGCAGCGGGAGTCCCGGAAGGCTGTAATGGCAAGCGTTTTTGCGACGCCTGTTTCAGCGGCGAATATCCGGTCAAGTTTCCCAGGTTGAAAGCTGATAGTCAGCTTGGCTTATTTTAAACCAAGCGGAACGCGGTACGGGGAACGTGGAGCGCGAGTGGACTTAAAACCGCTGTAGAGGTTTCTCTGCGTTCTCTGCGACTGTAGAAAATTTTTGGGTTATAGAACTGCAAATAAATTATCAGGAGAGAGAGTGATGACAGAACAGGAACGTAGTGAATTGATGCAGATTGTACGTGAACTGTCTTACGAGGAGCGTGAAGTGACTCTGGCTTCCGGGCGCAAGAGCAATTTTTATTTTGATGGTAAACAGACGGCTCTTCATTGCAAAGGCGGTTTGTTGGTCGGTAAAGCTTTCTGGGAGATTGTTAAAACCTTTGAAGGACCGATTCACGGCGTCGGGGGCCTGACCATGGGTGCCGATCCGATCGCAACGGCAACGTCTATCGCCGCGACTCTCGATGGCCAGCCTGTCCATGCCTTCATAATTCGTAAAGAGCCCAAAGGGCACGGCACCGGCCAATGGCTGGAAGGACGCAAGAACCTGCCGCCAGGCTCCCGGGTTGTGATTGTTGAAGATGTTACGACGACCGGCGATTCGTCCTTGAAAGCTGTCGATCGCGCTCAGCAGGAAGGTCTCGAGGTGTTGGGTATTATTACCTTGGTTGATCGCGAAGAAGGTGCTCGCGAGAACATTGAGGGTCAGGGGCAGATCCTGAAGTCAGTTTTTACGAGGACTGAGGTCGTCGCATAAGCTCCAAACAAATTCTTGAGTTCCCAACGGGGGTGCGTACTGCATCCCCGTTTTGCGTTATAATGGAACGAAAAGAGAAGGAGTCTGACGATGACTAATATTGCGAAAATTGTTCTATTGGTTTTTTCCTGTGCGCTGGTTTTGCTTGTTTCCGGCTGCATACAGACTCAAACTCTCTACATCGGCAACAAGGTGACGGCTGAAAAGATTGCACTGGGGAAAGCTGCTTCCCAGGTTGGCACCTGGGAAACTTTTGATCTCAAAATTGCCTACGAATTTGTTGTCAAAGGTCAAGACCTGGACATCTCCGGTCAGATACAACTGGGTGATCACCAGAAAATGGTTTATGATTATGTTCGTTCATTGGATATCTACCTCTTCTTTCTGGATCATGACTCCCGGGTCCTGTTGACTGAACCTCTGGATCGAACATTCAGAGGCAGTACGCAACAGACGGTGTCTTTTAAACGTTCTTATAAAGTTCCAGCTGGAGCCAAAGCTCTCTCCTTCGGCTACTCTGGCAAGGTCGCGGAACAAGACGGCCAAATGACATTCTACCTGCTTCCTTTGAAGAGATGACCGAGCCTCTCAAACTAAGGGCCTTTTGTTTGCAGGTTTATAACCAAAACAATGGCAATAAGTCTTTACACTAAAACAGTGAAAGCTGAAATCAAAAGACCAACGCAAAGCCGCTAAGAAAAGCTAGGAAAGACGCAAAGGTCAACTCTTCTAGCTTTTTGAAGTGGTTTTCTTCGCGGGCTTTCTCTGCCCCTTCGCGCAAGCTTTGCGTTAAATACATACACCCTTTGTATGCTTTGTAAGTCAGTTTGTTCAGGATAAAGACTATATTTATCAGCAACTTGAATTGTCCCAAATCCCTGCTACTCTAAAAACATGTAGTTAGCCCCGTTAATTCAAGGAAGGAGTTAATAATGGGATTTTTCAGCAAGAAGTTGGAGTACCCAGAACTTGATTCGGGCAATCCTGCTGCTGAACAGGTTCACGAATTTGAAGACCAGTTGCAGACCCTCATGGGGCAGGTCAAAGACCCAATTGAAGTTGTCCCGGCGCAAGATCATGCTTACGTATTTATTGGTAAACCGCCGAAGAAGTTTGGTGTCGCTATGATTCAGGATGGTGCTGTTCAGAGCTTTATAGCTGCAGCCAGAGAAAAGGGCCTTGATCAAGCTCAGATTCAAAAGTTGAATGATCAACTTCGCGAGGCATACATGCACAATATGGATGCAAAGCGTTTCAAGACCAATGTGGCAGGGAAAGAGGTTGTGGTAACTCCCTGCTCACAACTTGACCAGGAAGTTAGAGATATATTAGGAAGTTTGAGTCACTGAAAATCTGTAAACACGGGGCTGAAGGCCGGGATTGAAACAGTTTGGTCTCTATGTTTCTCCCGGTTTTTTTTGTTCAATCTTACACATAGCAAATGAGAGTGTTATGCAAACAGCAAAATATTTCCCACCTGATTATAGCTCTGCACGACAATCTTTTCTCGCTGCGGCTCATGCCTGCGGTGCAGAGATAGAGAGTTTTATCGCTCCGGCACTTTCAACAAAAGGTGAGGAACTCTTTACAGACGTCGCAGCCCTTGGCCAGGCCGATGCTGTAAACGCTCTAGTCGTTATCTCCGGTACTCATGGTGTCGAAGGGTTCACTGGCTCCGGCATTCAAACAGGTTTGTTGTGTGAAGGTGTTTTCCGTCACCTGTGTGATGTTAAAGTCATAATAATCCACGCCCTGAATCCTTACGGCTTTGCTGAGAAGAGAAGGTTTAACGAAGACAATGTTGATTTAAACCGAAATTTTATTGATCATACCAGCCCCGGTCCGGTTAATTATGATTATGACAAACTGGCCACGGCAATTGCTCCCCGCTCGCTCTCCCGCGTTTCTTTACTGTCAGCTCAACTGAAAACCCTCTGGTACCGTCTCTGCCATGGTCGCTCCAGATTGCAGCACGCTGTAACGCATGGCCAGTACTCGCATCCTCAGGGGCTTTTTTATGGCGGTCGTTTTGAGGTCTGGTCGAATCAGCTTCTGCGTAGCCTCACAGAAAAGCATCTGACCAACTGCTCCCGTGTTACGGTCGTTGACCTGCATACCGGCCTTGGCTCGTATGGCAAGGGCGAGGTAGTTGTGGCTGCTTCGGAGGATGACCCGGTGTTTGGACGCTCGGTCTCAATTTGGGGCGTTGAGCGAGTCAAATCAACTCTTGCAGGGGCCTCAGTGTCAAGTCGTCTAGTTGGTACGATCAGCCAGGCCTTTGTCGATATGCTGCCAAATTCTGCAGTCACCTCAGTCGGCCTTGAGTTCGGAACTTTGCCAACGATGACTGTGTTTAATGCACTTAGAGCGGAGAACTGGCTGTATCATCATGGTGACCAGGGATCTCGTCAAGCCGACGAGATAAAAGAAGCCCTTTTGAGAGCGTTCTACCCCGATGACGATGTATGGAAAGAGCGTGTGATGGAGCAGGGCAGGGATGTTGTTGAGAGGGCTTTGAGAGCCTGGGCTGAGTGACCTCTGCTCTTTTGTGTTTTAAAAGGCTAAAGGCAAACCCGACGGTTATGCTTTGTCTTTGGGATTAAAAGTTCAACAAAGAGAGCAACAGATTAACGTTCTGATGCACTCTCTTCATCCCCGACCATAGAAACAAACCTAAACTTTGTCAGGAACCTGAGGCGGCCTTTCGACGTCTGTAAAGCTGTTCAGCTCTCAGCCTTTACGTTTCATCGGGAATTTTGAAGATCACGTGAACACCGCTCTTACTCTCCAGCTCTGCCCGGTTGGCCGTGTCGGGGTCACCGATAACTCCGATGATGGTACGGTTAGCTCCGGTTGACTGATGAAAGTCGAAGTCGTGATCGACCAGGTATTGTTTCACGTCTTCAAGTTCACTCTCGTGGGCATTTTTTCTCATGACAATCAGCATATTTTACAGACCTTTCGTGCGAATCCGCTCGAGGCGGCGTGACTCGTC
>JBFLJZ010000129.1:0-3069 GCA_040882925.1 Desulfuromonadales bacterium | reverse complement strand
TGCACCAGGCTGGTTTCTTGTGTGTAAGATTTTCCTGAACTCATCTGGCCTCCTTGGGTGAGGAGAAGGAACTGAAAAGGCCCCTTCTCGGATTTTGAGAAGGGGCCTGAAGAGACAACCATGAGATGTCCTCTGAGCTCCGTCCTCATCTTCCTCCGGAAATCCGGAGCAGGAATTAGCACCTGGCATCGACTTTCGCTGCAGGCGAGAGTCGATCGGTTGCTGTGGCTTCGCAGGGCCTGTCCCTCCACCACTCTTGATAAAGACGCTGCTGGCAAGCAGCTATTTGACAACAGAAATAAAGAATTGCAGCTCAATTGTCAACGATAAAAGTAATCATTGACAATGGCCAATTGCCAAATTTCGGTTGAAATTCTCAGACAATACCTTCGTAAAGGACGCTGCTCAGGTAGCGTTCGCCGGAATCAGGCAGGATGACCACGATGTTCTTGCCCTTGAACTCCGGTTGTGCCGCAAGCCTGACCGCGACTGCTGCCGCTGCCCCACAGGAGATGCCGGCCAGGATGCCTTCTTCTCCGGCCAGGCGCCTGGCACATTCGATCGCCTCATCATTGCTGACCTGCTCGACGCGGTCGACGAGGTCCAGATTCAGGGTATCGGGGATGAACCCGGCACCGATCCCCTGGATCTTGTGCGGCCCCGGTTCGAGGACTTCGCCGGCAAGCTTCTGCGTAATGACCGGGCTGTCTTCCGGTTCAACGGCGACCGAGATAATCTGCTTGCCGCGGATCTCCTTGAAATATTGCGATACCCCGGTGATGGTCCCTCCGGTCCCGACACCGGAGACAAACACATCAACGTCACCATCAGTGTCATCCCAGATCTCCGGACCTGTCGTTTTGACGTGAATCGCCGGGTTTGCCGGATTCTTGAATTGGTGCAAAAGGAGGTAGCGGTCCGGGTCGCTGGCGGCAATCGTTTCCGCTTCAGCGATGGCGCCACCCATGCCTTTGGCGCCTGGAGTCAAAACCAGGTTGGCGCCGAGTGCTTTGAGCACCTTGCGGCGCTCGATACTCATGGTCTCGGGCATGGTCAGGGTGATCGGGATGCCCCGGGCTGCGGCGACGAAAGCGAGGGCAATCCCGGTGTTGCCGCTGGTCGGCTCGATCAGTTCCTTGCCGGGACCGAGTAAGCCTTTTTCTTCGGCGTCCCAGATCATCGACGCGCCGATACGGCATTTGACCGAATAGGCAGGATTGCGTCCTTCGATTTTGGCGAGAATTGTGGCGCCTTCTGCAGCACCGACACGATTAAGGCGAACAAGAGGTGTGCGTCCTATGGAGAGTGAATTATCAGCATAAATCTGGCTCATTTCCCGGCTCCCTGCAACAGGAACATGTTCACGGTCCCTGCTGTAATCGAATAGTTAAATGGTTGAAAGAGGTCTGAGCTGTCGAAACCCGTCAGCAAAAAAATAAACTTTGCAACGTGCTCTCTTGCTAGAACAATAATAAAGTATATTAAAACAGTCAAGAATAAAAAAACAAGAAACTACAAATATTGTGTGAAATAAGGGCGGCGGTTACCCGTGGTCACCAGGTAATAAAATGGACTTGCAGTCTACTGTTAAAAAGTCGATGTGACAGGACAGCTGAGCGCCTTCGAGCAGGCAGGTCGACCGCTTATACGTGTACATCGCCGAAAGTCAACTCTCCCTCCACTGTCCGATGCCGGATCATTAAATACAGCAGCCATGCGTAGAAGATCAGCACACCGGCCAAGACAAGCATGCCCGGGATATAGCCGATAGCGGTGTTATGCAGAAACTCCCTCCCCGAGTGGATGAACTCCACATCTCCAGTTCTGGGTTGCAACACCGCAGTGGTGGTTTTCAATATCCATGCCCCGAGCAGAATCAGGAAGATCCAGCAGTAGTTCCGAGACAGACGGCGCGCCATGGCCTGACGTCGACTGATAGTGAACCTCGGGTTTCGCAATGTTTCCGCGAGTTCGGTTGCCCAGTCGAGGGATATCTCTTGTTTCTCGGGATGGAAAAACGGGGCATAGTAATTACGTTCCAACAGGCGCACGCGGGTCCGAAAAAGATGGAAGAATCGATATCGCCGCGACTCGATCTGGAGGAGCAGGAAGACCAACACCATTGAGAAGATCAGTACGCTGTGGTGCGCACTGGCCGTAGCCAGGGTGATAGAAAGCATGGCGGTCACAGCGCCGATCGCCCAGTTCGTTGTGCGATCGAGTCGGTCTCGCCAGCTCATCATGCGCGCCATTTCACCGCGGTAATAGTGGGCCAGGGTGGTAATGTCATCTTTAGCCAGCACCGGAAACCGCAGAGATGAGCCTCCCTCCGGAATATCCACGACACCGGTCGACGAAGACCGGTTTTTGGGCTCGCCTGCTTCAGCCATGCTTGTTCACCGCAGGCGCCTTCTGTTTTTCATGGCGACCCTTTCCCGAGTCAAGGTAAACGGACAAAGACTGACTTCTGACAAGTTGTAATGCTTCTACTGACATCGGCATCGGCCCTCGCTGGTCGTTGTTTGCGCGGTTCGCGCCTGCGGTGCTTTGCCCCTATTTTTCCTGCGAGGACATACTTTTACTACTATCAGAGGATAATCAAAGATCAAGTTCTTCGCTCTCTTTTGGATTCTCTGCATCACAAGACCCGAGTCGAAGGCCATTTTGCTGCTTGGCCCATCGAGCTCATCTTATAGGGACCAGATTTTGATGATTCACGACTTTTTGCGACGAAAACCAGCGTCTTGTTCGTCGTTTTGCACAAGGTTAAGTTTACATGAATTTACAGGAATTTAATATGAGAGTCCCGGCGGAAAACTGCTCGACGGCAAGACGGTCGTTAAGTGGCAGATTTGCGATTCTTTTGTGTTTCGGACTAAGATTTTTTTTGGCGTAAGTTGAAAATCACACAGCGCCGAATTATAATTTTTCACAAAATCCAGGGAGGTGTCTATGCCAGTCTATGAGTGTGTTTGCGATGATTGTGGAAAAAATTTTGCTGTCACCATGCGTATTTCTGAGCACGGTGCAAAAGAAATCATCTGCGAGTCTTGTCAAGGTAAAAATGTG
>JBFLJZ010000128.1:0-3170 GCA_040882925.1 Desulfuromonadales bacterium | reverse complement strand
CCGTCTTTTGCGGCCGTGTCGGCGAATCTCCTTTTGATAATCGCGAATCTCCTGGAAGATCAGGTCTGACAACGTCAGCGTCGCATTCAGCGAGGCCAGCTTGCGGCGAATCGACTGGTTGGGTAGGGAAATGTCCGATTTGTAGACCAGCTCGTGCTCTACCTCTGCCCATGCGTCCTGCAAAATGGTGCGCAGTTGGATTTCACAGACTCTTTTCACGCCCGGCAGCAGCCTGCCGCGCTGCTGCGTCGCGATGCGGATGGTATGGTGCACTGAATCGTAGCCGAATTCGCGGAACGAGTGCTGGCTCGCCTTGCTCTCGGTTTCAAGCAAGTCGAAATTATTAACGATCAGGCTGGACACGGTTTCGACGTCTTCCAGGAAAGGGCAGACGATGCGCAAGCCGAAAAAGTCGTTGATCGTTACGATGCGATGGCTGCCGTTGGCACGGTTCTGTTTGCGCAGCTTGTCGAAGTAGGCCTCGAAACTCTTGACCCGAAACTTGATCGCCGGTGTCAGGCCCTGTTGTTCGAGAAGCATGCGTATGGCCTGAGCGAGTTGCTGCAGTGCAGCTTTATGCGCCGGCAGCTGCTTCTCATAGAGGGCTTTTGCCTTGCTGCGTTCCGGCAACCGCAGATGGGCCGATGAAGCATTGTTCATGCTAAAGAACTCCAGAGGGTTAATGTAATCGCTGTTCGGCTGTTACATTCTAACCTGAATCGGATCAGTTTGCATCCTCTGTGGATGGCATGAATTGGTGCCGGCAGGTTGACGTTGTCTCAGGCGATGGCATAGTCTTTAAACTGGTATTGACCTGCTTCGCACAACCTAAACAAGGAACAGCCGCATGAGTTATGTGTACTTGAATGGCGATTTCATCAAGGCCGAAGAAGCGATGGTGTCCGTGTTTGACCAGGGATTACTTTATGGCGACGGCATCTTCGAAAGTTTCCGCTCGATTGGTGATCGCATCTACCAGTTCCCGCAACATTACCAGCGGCTCTTGCAATCCGCAGCAGCGCTTTGCTATCCGCGGACCTTTACCCAGCAGAAACTCGAAGCGATCCTGATGGAACTGCGGACAAGAAACAATCTCAATGATGCTTACTACCGGATCACCATAACCCGCGGCAAGGGGCAAGTCGGTTTCCAGCGCGAACTGGAAAATGATCTGACCTGCCTGGTGATCGGTCGCGAGTTCCAGGTGGTCGACAGTGCTTTGTACCAGCAGGGGATTCAGCTGCGCGTGGCACAGACGCGTCGTAACGCTCCGGAAGCGATCAGCCCGAAAATCAAGTCGATCAGCAACCTCAACAGCCTGCTGGGCAGACTCGAAGCCCGCGCGGCGGGGGGCTTCGAGGTGATCATGCTGAACAACAAGGACCACATCTGTGAAGGGGCGGCTTCAAACATCTTCTGGGTCAAGGACAAGTGGGTTTTCACCCCGGATGCATCCACCGGCCTGCTGGAAGGCGTGACCCGGTCAACGATCATGCGACTGTGCGAGGAAAGTCTCAATTTGCGGGTGATCACCGGAGAATTCAAGCTGCAGGACCTGAAATTTGCCGACGAGGTATTTATCACCTCCACTTCGCTCGAAGTCATGCCGGTGGTCAAGGTCGACAATTTTACCGTCAATCAGGGCCAGGTCGGCCCGGTTGCCCATCATTTGCGAGATGAGCTGCACCGTGACATGGGTAAATCTGCATAGCTGACCTGTTCGTCAGGTTTGTCCTTCTGCAGAGCAAGGCCTTGTTTTGCGGCGAAACTGAGAATAAACTTGCATTGCACTGATGACCCATGGTAGTTTGCCTTAAGTTAAACGTTTGTGCAGCAGTTTGCCGGGCAAGATTAAAAAGTTAATCAGTCAGGAAAAACCACACAGACCTCTTTGGGCCGATGTGGTTTTTTTGTTTTATGCAGCAGGCCGGATTTGCACACCAAGCAGAGTGTTTCAAAAACACGAGGAGTCAGGAAAAATGGCAGAAGGTACAGTAAAATGGTTCAATGACGCAAAAGGATTTGGTTTTATCGAACAGGACAATGGTCCGGACGTGTTTGTTCACTTTTCGCAAATTCAGGGCGACGGTTTCAAGTCTCTTGCAGAAGGCGACCGGGTAAGCTTTGACGTCACCGATGGCGCCAAAGGCCCGCAGTCTTCTAATGTGCAGAGGATCTAACCTCATTTTTGCACGAAGATAGACAGAATAGCCCTGCGGATATTCCGTAGGGCTTTTTAGTTGGCACTGCCTGGCTTTGATTAAGTTCAGGGCCCGTTGCGAAACGAAGGGGAGCATCATGGGTCGTAAACCGAATTATGGTTACGAAAAACGCCAGAAAGAACTGGCGCGAAAAGCCAAAAAGGAAGATAAGAGAAAACGAAAGACTGGTGAAGACGAAAATGCCGGCGAGGGAGATGAATCTTCCGCGGAAGAATCTTCGGCTAACATTTTAAACCCACCTGATTAACCGGCCTTTTCGTCCCGAACCATACAACGAAGGAGTAGAGTCATGCAAAGCACTACGCTTTCCGTCGGCGACCCAATCGAATCGCGTTGCACAAAATGCCGTAAGATCACCAATCACATTATTGTCGCCATCGCCGAGGATCTGCCGGTTAAGGTAGAGTGCAATACCTGCAGCGGCCAGCACAAGTATCGTCCGCCCACGGTTCGTAAAAAACCGGCGACACGGCGTACCGTTGATCCAAAAATTGCCGAGCAGAAAGAGTGGCTGAAGCTGCAGTCCGACATAGAAGCCAAGGCCGCCATCAACTACACCATGGAAACCGCCTTCAAGGTCGGTTCCGTGATGAAACACCCCGATTTCGGCCTCGGGTTGGTACAGGGCAATCTCGGCCCGCAAAAGATCGAGGTTCTTTTCGAAGACGGTAAAAGAAAGATGCGCTGTCTTTAAGCCCCGGCATGTTTCGGCCGGATCATAAAATCAAGCAAAGGGAGCCTCTCTGTACGGGTTCCCGTTTTATTTTTCAACGTCTTGCGGCATTACGTGCGCGGTCTGTCCGGTTCAAACCGGTACAGCTTGACAAGGCTGCCCCTGCGGTTTCGAATCGGGCCAGAATAATCGATTGCGCTGCAGTCACATCAACGAGAACGATATCTCGACAGTTGAAATCGTTATCTACGACATTGCTACAGACAAGATCATCT